>JACCVN010000387.1 GCA_013698165.1 Parachlamydiaceae bacterium
CAGCAGGGCCTCACGAAGATGAATATGCTATCGATAGATTGGCCGATGCAGTTGCGGACTCTTGGCAAGAGGGGCTTGAAAATTGTGAAGATCCTTTTGATATCTATGTTCATGAGCGTCGCATAAAACTTAGCTCCGACAGATATGCTTTTAGGGGAAGACTACGGCGTGGTTATCGTTCCATATTGTCAATATTGTGCGAAGACCCAGAAAAAAACGTTGAAAACACTTAGCTTTTAATGTACATGCGTTAGTTTATTAGTTGAAATTGCTTGCGTATCCACACCTGTTTATGTATTTTTTTATTTTTACATTTTAACAGGAGCCAACATGAAAATGAAATTTCTTACAACACTTACACTTTCTCTTATGCTCCAATGCTCTTTAGCCCCCCTCATGGGTGTCGAGCAAGATTATTGGCATGCAGAAGATTACTTTCAAAACTCTTCATCTCAAAAGAATGCGGCAGCAGATCTGATCAAATATGTTGAAATCAACAAAAATGCAAACATTTTGGATGTCGGTTGTGGGGATGGAAAAATTACAGCCGAAATTGCTTTGAGAATCCCGAATGGTTCTATAGTAGGTGTGGATATTTCTTCAGCGATGATCGATTTTGCAAAACAAAATTTTCCTCAGGATAAGTATTCCAATTTAACATTTTTTATTAAAGATGCTCAAGAACTTGCTTACGACAATCAATTTGACATTATTTTTTCATTTACCACTTTGCAATGGGTCCAAAGTCATCATGCCTTTCTTAAAGGAGCCTGCCAAGGCTTGTTGCCTTCTGGGGTTTTAGCTTTGACAATGCCTATGGGCCTTCCATCAACGCTAGAGCAAGCAGTCACAGAAGTCATTTCAACTCCACAGTGGTCTTCATATTTTCGTGATTTTTCAACTGGATGGAATTTTGTCGATGAAGTGGAATATGGTAACCTATTAACAGAAAATGGGTTGATGACATCGCGCTTGGCAGTAGTTCCACAAAAGGACGTGTTTCCAAATCGTGAAGTCTTTAAAAAATTTGTCAGCCAGTGGTTTCCCTATCTTCGTCCCATCCCACAAAAGTTAAAGCAGACATTTTTGACACAGGTGATCGATCGATTTCTTGAATTGGAATCTCAGTTCCCAAATAATGAAGTGCATTTCAAAATTCGTAGGCTCGAAGCAGTAGCTACAAAGGCAAAGTAGGTTTTTGAGCCTTTGCAACCTTTGCTGTGCCGCAATCGCGGCTTTTATTTTGTGTTAATTACACTTGGACCCTTCATCTTAAAATATTTACTATCACTTTATTTTGCTTGTAACCTTGAGATATGATACAAAAAAAATAGGAGCCAACTGCATGGATAGGGCCACAAAACGGAGTAAATTATAAACTTGCGAGTGTGACCTATGATTACGCCTAGTATTCTTTCAGGGGATGAATGGAGCATCATATTTACACATTTATCACTAGATGAGATAAATGATCCATTTGCTCAAGTCTGTAAAGCATGGAATATACTAGCTTTTAAAATTCTTCATGAAATTGGTTTAAATCTTCTTAAAACAAAAGTATTAAATCCGGGTAAGTATGGCAATCCAACAGATTTCAAAGTCATTTCGTGGACTCTTGGCCCCAAATCTGTGACGGCTGCAATTATTTCAAAATTTATTCGAGGGCATGCCTCTGAGCTTTCATTGTTAAAAATTATTAATTCTGCAGAACCAAAAATAGTTAACTATGAACAAATGTCAGATGCCAGACATATGAGGAGATCTACTCATGTTATCCTTGCATTAGCACGCAATAACCCACAAGCCACTAAAAGCTGTATCATTGATGCGATCTTGTATAACAATCGCCCGGTCTTACAAATACTTCTAGACCCTGAAACCCCAAAGTATTCTCAATTTTCTCTGGAATGGATTAGGGAAAGGGCAGCAGTTCATTCAAAATTACCATTGATGAATAGCATATCCGACCCTAACGAGATCTTACAAAATCAACAAATTATAAAAGTTAAAGAACAGAGAGTTACAAGTATTTTTCAATATAATAAAAGTTTTGGAGTGGATAACCAATGTAATATAGAGCATCTTGATTTAAGAGATGTTGAGCTAAGAAGCTTAGATGACTACAAATGTCTTTTATCAAATTTTCCTTATCTAAAAACACTCTATATTGATGATACAGTTTCAAAAAATAGTCATAAAATAATCTTTAAAATTAATTGTCTTGAGAATTTAAAAATTAAGAGTAAATTTATGGAAGAATTTTCAGATTTTGACAATCTGATTCACTTAAAGAAGTTAAGTTTAAATGGAAGTGGAAATCTAAAACGAATTTCAAAGAACATTAAATATTTAAAAAAATTAGAGGTGCTGGATTTAAGATTTACTGGATTATGTACACTTCCTGATCTTACAGAAAACAATTCGTTGAAAGTATTAAAAATTCAGGGTTGTACTTTTGACGATAAACCAGACTTTTATAATTCAATGAAACGTCTTATGAATATTAATCCCTATCTCAAAATTGATTTTGACCGATCCTTTAACACCTTTTGATCCTCTTGACAGTAGAAATGGCGTCCTTTAAAATGTTGCTTGCAGATTATTTTAACAATCACTTGTGAAGCTCAAATATGTTAAGCATTATCAGACCTTTCCTTCTCTTTTGTCTAGTTTATATCCCTATTTTTGCAGTTCCGATAGAAACCTTTTATGGAACTGTCAATGTCGAAGAGCCTGTTCTTATAGAGCTGATTGAGAGCCCCGCTTTTCAACGGTTAAAGCATATCCATCAATATGGAGTTGCCTATTACATTACTCATCATGAGGAATACACGCGTTATGAACACTCTTTAGGTGTTTTTTATTTGCTTAGAGAAAAAGAGTGTTCTTTAGAGGAACAAATAGCAGGCCTGTTACACGACGTTTCACATACCATTTTTTCACATGTCGGCGACTGGGTTTTCAACCGGCAAAATTTCGAGAGTGATTATCAAACGCTTACGCATAGTGATTTTCTTTATCGCAGCGGACTAGACAGAATTCTAAATAAGCACGGGTATACCGTAGAGCAGGTCCTTCCAAAGCAAGAGTTATTTCCGGCACTAGAGCAGCCATTACCAACCCTATGTGCAGATAGGATTGATTACAATCTTCAAGGAGCTTTTTATCAAGGCTTTATTACGCATGAAGAAGCAATACGTATGTTTCATGAAATCAAATTTATCGATGGTGAATGGATCAGTGATGACCATGACTTATTAAAAAAGCTTGTACGCTTCTCAATATTTATGTCTCAGGATTGCTGGGGCAGCGGAACAGAATACATGCTTTCAATGTGGCTTGCAGAAGCAATATTGAGGGGACTCGATATTGGGGCTATAAGTATGGATGATATTCGCTTTGGATTCGACCAAGAGATATGGGACCGACTATTAATTTTAGTTGATCCTTTGATACAAATGAATATGGAGATGATCCTGAACAGATCAGATCACTTAAGTATCGTTTCCAAAGAAAACGCAGATTTTTTAATCACTACCAAATTTAGAGGAATTAATCCTTTAGTCGAAATTAATGGGGAACGAGTACGATTAACTACCACTGATCCCATTTTAGCAGAAGAATTTCAAATTGCTAAAGACAGAATGGCTAATGGTTGGGGCATAAAGATTATTTGTCCTAGTACACTGTCAAGGTAGTATTTCCGACTATTTCTAGCGTGAAAGCTCTCGTGGTTTGACGATCGTAAAAGGGGTTGTATTAGTCAATACAGCCCCTTTTACGATCGGCAAACCGCAGGACTTTGACGCAGAAATAGTCGAAAATACCACCTTGACCGTGTACTACACTGTCAAGGTAGTATAGTTCGGACATTTTTAGGATGGTCTAATCCTTTGTGCCGTCCCTTCAGGACTCACGCAACTACTATACTAACCCAGGCCTCCGCTACGCTCGCTACGCTGCGACCTGGGCTATATTATGCCGTCCTTTTAGGACTTAGCTACAGTTTCACCCGCCTATTTCCGCTGAAACTCACCACTTCCTTCTAAGAGATTATGATTATTAATAGCCTTCGCTAAGTCCTGAAAGGACGGCACAGTATAGCCCAGGTCGCAGCGTAGCGGAGGCCTGGGTTAGAATAGTGGTTGCGTGAGTCCTGAAAGGACGGCATAAAGGATTTAGACCATCCTAAAAATGTCCGAACTATAGCACCTTGACAGAGTACTGGTTATGTAGGTGCGGAACTTTCGTAGATCTTGAAATTTATAGTATAGAAATACCTAATAAAGCATTTAGTCAATCAGGCCCTGCGATTGAAACATAGAAAGGCATTCGTGTGCAGTCTTGTAATATCTTTTGTGTATAATCTCGATAAAGACATTAAAAATTACATCAACTTCTTAACCATTTCATCAATGCAACTCTGTCCAAATTCAATGCCTTTATTCAATTTCATCTGCATTTTTATTGTATCTAAAGTTGGAAGGCATTTTTTAATGTCTTCTGCACAGAAGTCCGCAAGGCATCTCCCTAGAAGATATACAAGACGGATATGAAGAATAGGAAAATTTAGGACTTTTAAGGGGGCTAAATGCAATCTTTTGATTCTTAGCGGTTTATAATTCATACCCCAAACTCATTATTTGTCTCATGCAAAAATAGACTTTGAAAAGATTTTTTTTGTAAATCCCCTGTAAGCCGGTAACTTGCTTGATAGACGTATAAATCTAAATAGAGTATCCTTTGGCAGTACAGAAAAATAGCATTTTACATATTGGTTTTTATGATGAGTTTAGATGATATAGCATACTTACTCTTAGTTTTACTGGGTGGAGGAGTCCTTGGCGCCGTATCCTTTTGGATTATCCATCGGATGAAGGTTGGAAGTTACAGCAGCGTTGTCAATGAAATACTTAAGAGAGCAGAAACTGACGGGGATACTCTGCGCAAAACCGCAGAAATAGCAATTAAACACAATCAGGTCGAGCAACAGCGTGAGCTAGAAGTCGTTTGGCAAAATGAACGCCGCAAAATCCAGCGCGAAGAAGAAAGGCTCAAACAGAGAGAAGATAAGCACGAAGAGCGCATGAATTTGGTGGAAAAAAAGCTTACCGATATTGAAAAAAGGGAAGCAGTCATCAACGTTCGCAAAGTTCAAATAGAAGAAGAGCGCAAACAGTTGACAGAATTGCATGAAACTCTCTTGTTGCAACTTGAGAAGGTCTCCGGATTGAGCGCTTCGGAAGCAAAGGAATTGATCATCTCTCGCTTAACAAATGATGTTAAAGGCGAGGCTGCCAATTTGATTCGAAAAATCAAAAAAGAAGCGCAAGAAAATGCTGAAAGAGAAGCATGCACAATTATTGCTACAGCTATTAATAGATTGGCAAGCTCTTGTGTTTCTGAAGCCACTGTCAATACTGTTGCAATTCCAAATGAAGAGATGAAGGGACGCATTATTGGTCGTGAAGGCCGTAATGTTAGAGCCTTAGAACGCGCTACGGGCGTGAACTTTGTTGTCGATGACACTCCAGGAGTCGTTGTCCTTTCAGGGTTTGATCCTATTCGCATGCATGTCGCCAAGGTTGCATTGACAGATCTTTTAGCTGATGGCCGCATTCATCCTACTCGTATTGAAGAGGTCGTTGAAAAGACCAAAGCTAATGTCCACAAGCAAGTGAAAATGTATGGGGAAGATGCCGCTCTACGAGCTGGGGCAATGACTTTGCATCCGGAAATGATCATGCTTTTAGGTAAGCTCAAATTCCGCTATAGCTATGGACAAAACGTTCTGGAACATTCATTAGAGGTCAGCCATCTTTTAGGCATAATGGCCGCAGAGCTTGGCTTGGATCAGCAGCTTGCCAAAAGAATTGGATTATTGCATGACATCGGTAAGGCTGTTACTCATGAAGTTGAAGGCTCTCATGCCATTATTGGCCATGACTTTGCGGTTAAGTATGGGGAAACACGTGAAGTTGCCAATGGGATCGGCTGCCACCACCAAGAGATGGAACCAATCACCATTGAAGGCAGTCTCTGCAGTGCTGCTGATAGTCTTTCAGCTTCTCGGACAGGCGCACGCATTGAAGCTGTGGAAGAATATGTCAAACGTTTGAAGAAGCTTGAAGATTTTGCTTTTCAGTTTGCAGGAGTTGAAAAAGCTTACGCCATGCAAGCGGGAAGAGAAATTCGCGTTATTGTGAAACCTGAAATCATTGATGATGATGGTATCCTGAGGCTTGCCCGCGATTTGACCAAGCGTATTGAAGACGAGCTTAGCTACCCCGGCAAAATAAAAGTCACAGTTATTCGTGAAAAGCGAATAGTGGAGTATGCGTTATAGCATTGCACGTCGAGCCTTAAACGTAGCTCGGCATTCCGATCAGGCTTTTCATTTAACCATTTTTTGTGCTCGGGTCCGATACAAAAAATGATTAAATGAAAGCCTGATCGGAATGCTGAGCTACGTTTGGCAACATCACCTTTTATTCGTGAGGGAGTGCTCTAATACGCACCTTATCGACTGATCTGTCGCTAGAGCTGAGGACTTCAATTTCAAAATCTTCGTGGTGAATAATGAAGCCGGGTAAAGGGATAGTTCCAGCGCGATGATAAAGGTATCCGCCAATTGTATCGTAATCCGCTTCTTGAGGAATTTTAATATCCAGTTCTTCCTCTGCGTCTAATATACTTAGCTTTGCGTCTACGATCCATGATTTATCGGGTTGTGCTTTGTATAGCTGTTCCATTTCATCATATTCATCGGCAATATCACCGACAATTGCTTCCAAAATATCTTCGATAGTAACAATGCCTTCCGTACCGCCATATTCATCGACAACTATAGCGAGATGAACTTGAGTTTTTCTAAATTCTTGAAGTAGGTTGGAAAGTTTTTTTGTTTCAGGAGTGTAAATCGGGGGCTTGATCAATGACTCAATAGACATATCTAGAATTTTTTCATCATGATTTTTATCGACGTATTCCATGTATTTGATCAAGATATCTTTGTACATGAGAAGGCCCACAATATTGTCGATGTTATTTTTATAGACAGGAGTTCGGCTATAGCCTTCGCTGTAAAGCAAACCTGCTGCCTCCCGAATAGTTGTGGTGCTGGATAAACAAAAAAGGTGGATCCTTGGGACCATAACTTCACGGGCAATACGTTCTTTGAAATTTAATACCGATTCAATTAATTGCTTATCGTGACGATTAATTTCAGGACCGAGCTCTGCTCTCTCAATAATATCGATAATTTCCTTTTTAGCTTGAACGGCAGGCTCTTGAAATTGATCAAAAAGGAATGTGCGAGAGAGTGAATGTGAAAGTTTTAAAAAAATGTACGAAATTGGAAACACTAAAAAGAAGAAGGGGGATGAAAGAGGAGCGCAAAGTCTGATAGCTGCCGCTGGCATTTTAGTTCCGAACATTCGAGGAAGAATATCTCCAATAATAACCCCTGCAAGAACAAAGGCAACGAAGCTAAGAATGATCCAAAATAAGGAAAAGTCATTAATTTGCGGGCTATCGGAGTTCGGTAGCTGATAGAAGAGATTAGTGTGAGAAATAAAAACGTAAGTTAAAACTGCATAGAAGAAGCGCGCAATATTTTGTGCGCAAAGAGTCGAGAAAAAGAGACCTTCAAAACCTTGAGATTGAAGGAAAAAGTAATGCAAAGGTCGGTAAAAAAATAGTGATCCCAACATGTCGATTTGTTTTTGGGAATCATCATTATGCAGACGTCGAAAAGCGCTGCTCAGAGAGGTAAGCAAAAAAATGCCGACTAAAAAAAATAAGATTAGAAAAAACGTGACAATAAGAAACAAGTGAGAGATCTCCCTTCTATGGTATACGCGACTTTTTGAGTC
>JACCVN010000391.1 GCA_013698165.1 Parachlamydiaceae bacterium
AGTCGAGTCTGTGGGCTCTGTGGTAGTTTATCTCCCCTAGTTTTGCACACCTTCAAGAATGCGTTCAAAACCCTTGAACTGAAAGAACAAATATACTACCACAGCGCCCACAGAGAACACAGAGAGGGGCTTTTGGATTATTTACGGCTTTTGGAGCTTGAGCTCCAGGATGGCTTTTTAAAGTAAAACCATTAGTAAAAAGTAACCGTCAAATGAAGACTTAATCCTCTCTCTCTGTTCTGACAAGGACACGAATGAACAAAAAGTACACCTATTAATGGCGTAATGCGGCAACCGTGCCATGGCCTCCTGTTATATTGTGCGATAAGCCTTTGGAGCGTTGCTTTCTGTATGAGAAAAAATCATGGGGGTTTTCAAAAGTGTCTATACGGGCAATTTCAATGTTAAGAGGCAGTACGCCGCAATCCTCCAATTGTTGTTGAGCAATAGACCATAAATCAAAATAAGTTGGCTTAATTTCGAACCCCCAAAAAGACTCCGGAAGTTCTGTTTGAAAATGAATAAATTCAGAATTATCGGGTCCTAAGCTTGGAGAAACTCCTACAAGAAGATCTTGAGGCCTAGTAAAGAAAGTGTTATGCATTTTTTGGATAGCTTCCCGATAAATATTTTGAACCTGTCCTCGCCAGCCGGCATGTACAGTCGCAATTGCTTGATGAACAGGGTCATACAAAATTGCGGCTTGGCAATCGGCATGCACAGCCATGAGGCCCAAGTTTTTGTTATTTGTCATCAGCACATCACACTGCAAACTATGTGGTATAAAATGATTTATGACGGTAACATCCTTGCCATGAACCTGTTTGCTACCTACAATATTTTTAATCGTCAGGCAATCCGAAATACGTTTTAGATTTTCATCAACATTGCCGTTTGAATCCCCTTTGTCCCTAATTAAATTTAATGACGCAAAGTTTTCTCTACTGACTCCCCCATGCCGCAGAAAAACTCCGTGAACGATCCGTGGATCATTTGCAAATAACTCGAATTCGAGCCATTGGATTTCGCCTTTCTTTTTATGCAGCATCTTGTTTACTTCCTTTTTGTAAGAGATTATAGTTTATTAAAAACCGATGACCATGTTACCCAATCTCCTTACATTTGCCGGACTACTTCAGTTAATTGCAATTATCAATCCGTTAGCCTCTCAAGAAGGTGAAATGATGTCAACTCAATCACAAAATCGATCAAAAATTGTACAAATCGGAGATCCAGTCCTTCGCCAAAATGCGCGCCCGCTGTCGAATGAAGAGATCCTTAGTCCCTATATTCAACATTTGATCCATGAGATGACGGCAATTATGAGAGATGCACCAGGGGTGGGGCTGGCAGCTCCACAAATTGGCATTCCTATACAATTAATTGTGATAGAGGATCCAAAAGAATACCATGCGTATTTAACTCCTGAGCAGAACAAAGAAAGAGGACGTTTCGAAGTCCCCTTGCATGTTGTCATTAATCCCTATTTATTTATTTTTTCGGAAGAGCATCAAACAGCTGAATTTTACGAAGGGTGTCTCAGCGTTCAAGGATTTAATGGGGTCGTATCAAGAGCCACTTCGGTACGTGTGGAATGTTTGAATGAAAAAGCTGAACCCGTAGTGATCAATGCAAATGGTTGGTATGCTCGAATATTGCAGCATGAAATTGACCATTTGAATGGGATTTTGTATGTCGATCGTGTAAAAACTAGAAGCCTTTCTACACCTGAGAATTTTGAAAAGTATTGGAAAGGAAAGTCAGTAAGCGAAATTTGTGACACCCTTGGATGCGAAAAAAAGCTTGAAAGCTGATCCTAAGTTGTGGCACGCTGGAACGCAAATACTTGAGCTCAACTTCTTATTTTTTAAGAACCAAGTAAAAGTAAAATACAAAAAATCTGGAATTCTAGCATCCGGTGATAATTTGACATCGCTGTCTCAACTTCAATTATCCCATAACTTCTAAAGGCTGAATATGCTACTCGATGACTACGAAGAATTTACCGAAGAACAGATAAAAACACTCGAGAAATATGTTACCAATACTCGAGGCCATATCTATGTCTTGCGCAACCTCCCTGAAGTAATCAAGGGCGCGTTATTTTCACGGTATTCACGCTCAAACCTAGGTTTGCGCACTTTATTGTTAAAAGAATTTATCGGCAATAATGATGAGACCTCATTTGAAACAATTACAGGCGCAGCACACCCTGCCGATAACAATCCTGCCTCACAGACGGCAGCCATCCAAAAAGCTCAAAATTTCTATGACCGCATCCTGGATGGTTATGGCGATGATTCCATTGGGGAATTGGGCGGAGGCCATGTAGCGATTGAAAACATCTCGATGCTCGCTGCAAAAATGATCGAAGATAGCCGCATTGGCGGTTCGCCCTTAGAGAAATCGACACGCTACATTTATTTTGATCAGAAGGTTCAAGGCGAATATCTTTTTTACCGCGAACCGGTGCTAATGACATCGGCCTATCGCGATCTATATATCAATACCTGCAATATGCTTTTCGATACTTATAGCAAGCTGATTCCTCCACTAATGAGTATGTTTGAAGAAAGAATGCCAAAAGATCCGGATAGTTCCAAAGCTGCCTACGCAGCTGCTTTGCGGGCAAAAGTTTTAGATTGCCTTCGCGGCCTACTCCCCGCAGGTACTCTGACGAACATGGGCGTATATGGTAATGGACGCTTTTATGAAAGCCTCATTCACAAACTGCACTGCCACCCTCTTGTAGAACTACAGGATATTGGCAAGCGCATGCATGAAGAGATCTCAAAGGTACTCCCCTCTTTCATCAGACGCTCTGAAATTAATCACCATACCCACCGCCAGTTTGCTTCCTATTATGAGGCGATGCAATCGGAAATTAAAGCAGTCACTGAACAAAATAGTCATTTTGCGGATAAGCCCTCCGAGTCAGGCGTAACCTTATTGGATTGCACCGAAGATGCCCCTAGCAAAGTCGCCGGGGCCATTCTTTTCACTAACTCAAATCATAGTTTAAAAGACCTTGTTCAGCTCTGCCGCAGGCTTCCTGAAGAGGAAATTGCTCGTATTTTAGATGCGGGATGTAACGCACGTGAAAGCAGGAGGCACCGTTCTCCAAGAGCCCTTGAGCACGCAAACTTTACTTTTGAGATCATTGCCGATTTCGGCGTTTACCGCGACCTGCATAGGCATCGCATGTTGACGCAAGAGCGCCAGCTTCTAAATTGCAATTATGGTTTTTATATCCCGTCAGAAATTGAAGGAACGGGACTTGAAAGCACTTACACTGCAGCATTGCAGCAGGCAAAGGATGCTTTTGATCGTATGAGCGCTGAACTTCCTGAAGAAGCCCAATATGTCGTCCCTATGGCCTACAACGTTAAATGGTACTTTCATATCAATTTACGTGCCCTTCAATGGCTTTGTGAACTACGCTCGCAACCTGCAGGGCATCCGGGATATCGTCAAATCGCACAAGAAATGGCCAAACTCGTATG
>JACCVN010000403.1 GCA_013698165.1 Parachlamydiaceae bacterium
AGAGCACACGTTCCATTCCCCGGATGTACATCTCTAGTTCGTCTAAAAGTTCGACATAGTCAAGTTTTTGAATAATATCTTCATTGCCGCTATCACGCACACATTCTACCAATGCTTCCACATAGGAGGTTGTCGAACTTAAAAGGGAGATTTTAGCAGCATCTAAAAGGATTTTATTGAGTGCTGGAGAGTATTTCTTTTTCCATTCGTTAGCAATTTTCTCGTAGTCAATGTAGGATGCCAGGAAAATCAAATCTATATCCCTGGGAGTCTCAGGATTAAAATTGAGATTTTTTTCCACACCATGAGGCATAAAGATGACATTCTCATGCTTCATTCCCTTAAAGAAATCACAAGAAAAGCGGTCGACGCAAGTGATGATATTATATGAGCTACGGATCAGGGGAAAAAAATGGTTCGGGGAATCCACTAAACAAGCGACATGAGGGATTTTGATCATATCGCAAAAAAAACGGTCTTCATTGTCGGGAAGAAGACCATTAAAGGATAAAGTGCAATCTGGCGGATCATTAAAAAGTTGTGTGAGAAATGGGCGCGGATTAGTTCTTTCAGCTTCTAATAATCGGCAGTTAACTCCGCATCGCATTAAAGCTTCATAGAGTTTTTTGGTAAAGTGGTGGAGTACTCCATACTGCCCAAGAGGAGGCATAAACAAATCGATACGTTTAATCATGCTTTACCTTAATTTTCAATTCTATCCAATTCAGTGGATTACTTTGTCGGTATCCAATTCCGTCTTGAACCAATATATTTGCCTTTGCGGCTGGAGGTCTCCCCGCTAATATAACCGCTCCTCATGTCACCATCAACAATATCCCAAACAGTTTTGACGAGGTCTTTACTTTTCCCTCTAATAATTTCCCATTCTTCGGGGGTAAAATTATCGGAAGTACTGACATATTCCCAGATTCTATCTTTAGAGATCCCTTTTTGTCGTGAGAAATGGTCGGCTTTTTCATCTATGGATAGCTGAATAACGCTCATCTTGTCCATCATTTCTTCGACTTTACTCTTCGATTGACGATTATTTACTAAAGTTTCAGGGATACTAACTTTGTCACTTGATTTTTTATTTTTTTTTGCTTCAGAGCTAAAGATACTGAAAGGACCTTCATTAGTTGACATTGTCAAATATCTCCTAAATTAACGAGCGGTAGACCAGCTAATTCTATATTAACATTATAAAATTAATTCCACAATCATCTCTATGCAAAAAATACTTGGAAACATGAGAAATCAGCAAAGATAAACATTCGATTGTAAATAATAGTTGCAGTCGGTACACTTTCTTCAAACTGACTGTGGTTTTTTTCCTGTTAGACTATATGCTTATCGGCATTTTGCCAGAGAAGACTATAGTGTCAGGGCTCAATTCAAATACAAGGGTTTAAAATGGGTTATTTGGAAGAATGTTTGGCAGAGATCAATCAACGTGATTTTCCTAAATTCTTAGAGCTTTGGGAAGAATATTGTACAAGTGATACTGTCGACATTGAAGAATGCAGCCAGCTACTAGAAGCAATCAAAAATTCCGATTTTGCTAGACCATTTGGCCAACTCGTTGAGATGGGCTTGCCCTTGTGGCATAGAATTCCCGATGAAAAGGGCGCTTATCAAATAGGCAGATTGCTCATTGATCTTCAAACGACAAACAGTCCGGTGCTTCAAGAATTGGCTCTTGATCTATTGAAAAAGAAATATAGCAGTGATCCACTGTTTAATGAACGCCTAAGGCTAGTAAATTTGCGTGGAAACGATAATTTCCAAGGGGCCGTATCAAATTATGATCTTCTAGCGCATATGAAAGTGGGCAAATTTGTTTTTCATACCGCGGGATGGGGTGTTGGCGAAATTGTTGATCTTTCATCACTCCGTGAGCAGGTGACAATTGAGTTTGAGCATGTGCCAGGACGTAAGCACCTTAATTTTGCAAATGCATTCAAGACATTAATTCCTATTCCGGATGAGCATTTTCTTGCACGCCGCTTTGGTGATAGTGATAAATTAGAAGAGGAAGCGAAAAAGGATCCTGTGGGTGTCATTAAGATGTTGCTTAAAGATCTTGGTCCTCGCACTGCAGGTGAGTTTAAGGATGAATTGTGTGATTTGGTGATTCCTGAAAAAGAATGGGCCAAATGGTGGCAAATGGCACGTTCAAAATTGAAAAAAGATACCATGGTGCAAGTGCCTGAAACTCTTCGAGACCCCTTCCTCCTGCGTAAAGCTGAACTGCTGCATGAAGAGCGTTTGTTGAAAGCCATGCACGCAATTATGGATCCTAATGAACTGATATTGACCTCATTTAATTTCGTTCGCGATTTTCCACAAGTCCTTAAAAATTCCGAAATTAAAGAAATTATCCAAGAAAAACTTATCGCATTGCTTGAGGAGCCTGATCTTAACGAGGCTCAGGAAATTCAAATCCGTATTTTTCTTGAAAATCAATTATCTGTGAAGCTAAAAGATAAGAAAGTTGAAGAGATCATCTTGCCCCCCGCAAATATACAAAGAATTCTTGATGACATTCTAATTGCTGCCTATAAAAGGCGCATGTTAATGCTTGTAAAAGCTAATCGTAAGGATTGGGTAGATGTCTTTTTATCGATTCTATTTTCAAATCAGCAAAGCTATGTCAGGGAATATCTTTTTAAAGAACTCAATCAGCCTGAAACTCGTCAGCTTTTGGCAGAACGCTTAAAAGTTATGCAGCGAAATCCAAAAGATAATCCTGATGCATTCTTTTGGTACTATCAGCTCCTCGTCGGCAAAGAAGAGTCTAGCCTGCCTTTGGGTTCTAAAGAGGAGCTCCCACATTGGTTTGAAGCCTTTCTTATCTTGTATCAATTCCTTGAGTTTAAGCCTGAATGGCGAGAGTTAAGCAAGAAAATGTACATGCAGATCCAAGGCAAAAGATATGCCATGGTCAGGCAAGTGCTCGAAGGAACAAGCCTTGAGTTTGTCAACGAGTTTTTATTGCTTGTCTCTAAATGTCAATCACTGACAGACACAGATCAGCAAATTCTGCGTTCTTTGGCCGCTGTAGTGCATCCATCCTTAGCTAAGGCAAAGCCTTCAGCAGCAGTGGCCCATATGGAGGATAATACTCTCTGGACAACTGAAGAGGGTTATTTGCGCACACAAGAGCGTATCCGCGAAATCGGCACGACCGAAATGGTTGCCAATGCCAAAGAAGTGGAGGCTGCCCGAGCGCTGGGAGATTTGCGTGAAAACTCTGAATATAAGTTTGCCCTTGAAATGCGCGCTAGACTTCAAGGTGAAATGAAAGCCTTATCGGAACAGATTGGACGTGCCAGAATTATTACACCTGTGGATGTAAAATCGGATGAGATTTCCATTGGCAGTATTGTTGAAATCGTTGACAGTAAAGGAACGAAAACAATGTTCACGATTTTAGGGCCTTGGGATGCGGATGCCGATAATCAAATTCTTTCCTCACAATCAAAATTTGTGCAGGCAATGCTTGGGTTGTCCAAAGATGATCGTTTTAATTTCCGCAATGAAGACTATAAAATCCTTCGTCTTAAAACAATTTTTGACACCGACAAGACCTAAATGTGTGTACGGCCGCTAGTTAGAATTTCCCATTTGGACCGAGTCAAAGCCCCCGGGGTTAGACATCGCGATGGTCAAAATGGGAAATTCTACGCAAAGTATTTGGTTGCGCATGACCTCGTTAGCTTTTGAACTTAACTTTAGTAGGCTTAAGGTGTACTAGTAAACAGGAAAGGATGAATGTTGAATGGAAATTGTTATTGGCAGCCATAATCTGCATAAGATCCGTGAAATTCGTGCTATGTTCAAGCGTTTAAAAAATGTCGATCTATTGTCTTTATTGAATTTCCCAGACTACTTAGCGGATGGTAACTTGGAAGGTAGTCTGAAGGAAATCGCTATTATCAAGGCGGAGCGCGCTGCGAAAGCGTTAAATCGATGGGTTCTTGCTGACGACTCAGGACTTTTCGTGCCTATTCTCGGGGGTGCCCCAGGGGGCAATTCCCGTTATTATGCTTGTGATGATGCCACAGACTGTGAAAATCGCAAAAAGCTTTTGAATGAATTAAAAGAAGTTAAAGAATTTCAACGATCAGCTTATCTAGAATGCAATTTAGCTTTAGCCTCCCCAGAAGGGCTTAAAAAGTGCGTTACAGGTAATTGCGAGGGTTTTATCTCTTTGGAAGAGCGCGGCAGAAATGGTTTTGGTTATGATTCGATTTTTATAAAAAACGAATATCCTAAGACTTTTGCTGAAGTTGAGGAAACGGTCAAAAACTGTATTTCTCATCGTTGGAAGGCATTTGAAAAACTATTACCTACCCTGGAAGCCCTATCAACATAGCTTTATGC
>JACCVN010000412.1 GCA_013698165.1 Parachlamydiaceae bacterium
ATTTAAAACGGCCCTGTATTGTACAATACAGGGCCTTTTAAATGAGCTCAACCAGGGGGGCTTTTGGCGCAGCCGAGATTTCTCAGATTCAGATGTTGAGTAGATCTCAATTCCAGAATAGAAATTAGGAAAATAATGCCTGTTGATACGATTTTGTTAGTTCTTGTCCTACTTGCCGGACTCTATATGGCTTGGAATATTGGTGCCAATGATGTTGCTAACGCAATGGGCACTTCCGTAGGATCTGGCGCTTTAACCTTGCGCCGAGCTGTTGTTGTCGCGGCTTTTTTAGAGTTTGGTGGGGCTTTTTTATTTGGTTCACATGTTTCCGAAACTGTTCAAACCGGAATCCTTGATATCTCTACCTTTGCATCAGAACCGCGGGTGCTCGTTTATGGAATGTTAGCTTCACTGATCTCCGCAGGTGTTTGGTTGCAGATTGCCTCCTATTATGGATGGCCCGTTTCAACGACACATACTATTGTGGGTGCTATTGTTGGATTTGGAGTTGTCTCCGGTGGAATGGATGCAATTCAATGGGAAAATGTCTTTTTAATTGTTTCCAGCTGGTTGATCTCTCCTCTTAGCGGCGCGATCATGTCCTTTCTGATTTTTACATTCTTACGCAAATCGATTTTTTATGCTCCAGACCCCCTGGCTGCAGCTAAAAGGATGACCCCTATCATTGTTTTCGGAGTGGTTCTCGTCTTAATGCAAGTGGTTATCTTTAGCGGGCTAAATAATCTGAACTTAGATTTATCTTCTCTAGAAATCATTCTTTGGAGCGTGTCTATTGCTGCGCTTTGTTCGCTGACGAGTTGGTTTCTGGTCAAACGAGTCACGGGCAAAGTCAGAAGCGAAAAAACCGGCACTGTCACTGACGTAAAAGTTCTTGCTGATATTGAAAAAGCTAAGCGCAATTTGATTGTTGCCAATAGAAGCATGGATGGCGAGGCGCAGTATCGTATGTCGATGATCCTTGATGAGATTGATAGTCTGAAACGTTCTCTCAATAAAGTTAAAGTTGAAGGTTTGGAGTTAAGCAGCTCAGAATATGCGCCGGTAGAAAAAGTTTTTGGTTATTTGCAAATTATCAGTGCTTGCTTAATGGCTTTTGCCCATGGTGCCAATGATGTTGCCAATGCTATTGGGCCTCTAGCAGCTGCTTTGGCTGTATTAAAAACGGGTGTGATCACTCCCTACGCAACGATTCCTACTTGGGTGTTGGCCCTCGGTGGATTTGGAATCGTCGTTGGATTGGCTACATGGGGCTGGCGTGTGATTGAAACAATTGGTAAAAAAATTACCGAGTTAACGCCTACTCGCGGTTTCGCCGCAGAATTTGGGGCAGCAACTACTATTGTTATTGCATCACGATTAGGAATGCCCGTCTCAACAACTCATACGCTTGTAGGATCTGTTCTTGGCGTAGGCATGGCGAGGGGGATCGAAGCTCTGAACTTGGCAATGACCCGTGATATATTTATCTCTTGGCTGATTACTGTTCCTGCTGGAGCTATTGTATCGATACTTTTCTTCAACCTCTTTCTGCTGATATTTTAGAAGGATCATAAATGTCTTTTTCAATCAGATGTTTCATTTTATCTGCTCTTCTTCCTTTATTCGTTCAGGCTTCTAATTTGGATTCTCGGAATGAAAATCCAATTACCGCCGACATCGTTCTTTCCCAAGAAGGGGCACCAAGGGATAAACAGATGAAATTTCAGCCGGTTTTTCCAGTAAAGATTACTTCAACCATTAGTAATCACAGTTCTGTATCGTCAAAACCGACGAAACTATTAGTGCGGTACGCCTATCCACAGCCTTATCACAATTCAACTGGTAGCCTTATATTTGAAACTGAAGCTGTCGATATTCCCGTATTACAACCGGGAGAAGAAAAAAATGTTCAGTTCGCAAAAGGTCATCAACTCCCAACCATTTCCGATTTTGTTCTGAATGATTGGGCGATGCGCCAATATCAGGCCATAACTGTTACAGATGGAAAAGAGATCGTTGTTGGAACGCTTGCCCTGACATATTCGGCTTATTATTACCCGATTAAGGCTCGCGATTAGAATTTTTCTTTCTGACTTTAAAATAGATGAATAGCCCAATTGCTACCAAGGCTGCGGATAAAATTAATTCAATATTGCTTTCAACAAGTTCAATAGCTTCGCGATGGTAATTTCCAAAGAAATAGCCGATCGATAGAAATGTCATCACCCAAAATAGAGCTCCGGTATAGGCAAAAAGAGCAAAATTATGGTATTCCAAAGTACTAACTCCAGCGAATATCCCGGTAAAATGCCGTACGCCGGGAATAAAATATCCGATAAATAAAAACCATTTCCCATAGCGTTCAAACCAGTTGTGCGCAATTGTCATTTTGTTTTCACCAATCCCTACATATCCACCATATTTCTTGATCACATAAAGCCCTCCGGTACTTCCGATCAGGTAGCTGACAGTAATTCCGGTGATGCTTCCAAGATACGCAGAAATAATTGTGGGAGCCCATGAAAAAGTCCCTTCACAGATTAGTACCCCGCTAAAGATCAGCAGGGTTTCTTCAGGTACTGGCAGAGCGATGATCCCCAAAGCCAAAAGTCCAAAAAGCGCAAAACTGCCGTAGTGCAGCAGCCAGTGATTTATTATGTCAGGTAAAATATCCATAGGAAGAATTCTAAATGATTTTGTTCAGAATTACCAGCATATAGTTTAAGATGGATGTCCCATAGCCGTTCAAAGATTAGAAGCCCTTTCATATCAAAAGAGTCGAAAGAACCGGCTGACTTGAAATTTGTTCAATACTGGGCAATGTAGGTAAAAAAAATAAGTTTCATCATGAAGTCGGCGCCATTAATGATTTTCAAATTTATTTATAAAGTCGCAGGCTTTCCTGAGGTTTTCCCTTGAAAAATAAGGCTTTACAGCTTATATTCAAGGATCTCTAAGTGAGGGAGTTCTGATGACTTTTAAGAAAAAAATGGTTGTTGGCAATTGGAAGATGAATAAGACAATTGCTGAAACCCAACAATTTATTGCGGAGTTGTCCGAAGCAATAAAGGGCAATTGCCATGCCATTTTTTTAGCGGTGCCTTTCACTGATTTGGTCCCGGCTGTAGCTTCCGCAAAAGGCACGAATTTTGTCATCGGTGCACAGAATATTAATGAGCATCCCTCAGGGGCATATACTGGAGAGATCTCTGCATCGATGGTCAAGGAAGCGGGAGCGAAGTTCGTGATCTTAGGACACTCGGAAAGGCGTCAATTTTTTCATGAAACTAATAGTGTTATCCATGCCAAAATCAAACAGGCGCTTGCCCATAAGTTGCAGCCTATTGTTTGTATTGGTGAGACTTTAGAGCAGCGAAAGGAAAATGAGACCGAGGCTGTTTTAGTAGAACAGATTAAAAGTGCCTTTGAAGGCATCCCTGTAAATGATTTTGTTGAGATCATCATAGCTTATGAACCGGTTTGGGCTATAGGTACCGGCCTTGTTGCCACCATCGATGTTATCTCTTCTGTGCATGCTTTTTGCAGACAACAAGTTGCTTATCTGCTTGGCCATGAAGCAGGGAAAAGGCTAAAAATTTTATATGGCGGATCTGTAAATGATAGCAATGCCAGCCAAGTCCTCAAGAACGAAAATGTTGATGGTGTTCTTGTTGGCTCAGCTTCTTTGACGGTCGAATCATTTTCGAAGACCCTGTCCCATTCGACACAACCTCTGAACACGCAGCCGCAAAATAGTTGCCGCTGCACATCATAAGGAATTATCTATGATCACATTTGTTTATTTCTTGGCAATCGCGCTCTTTCTTTTCTTGTGTGTTTTACTTTGTGGAACGATCCTTATTCAAGAGAGTAAAAGTTCAGGACTCGGAGCCTCTTTTGGGGGTGATTCATCCGATTCTGTTTTTGGTACATCAACAGCAGATGTTTTAAAACGCTTTACAGGATGGCTGGGCTTGGCCTTTATCATCTCTTGCGTGCTTTTGTCTCTTTGGACAGCCTCTATGGCTCACTCACAGGCAGGGTCAAACCAACCCTTTCCAGTAGAAGAGATTGAATAAGTTTGGATACTTCTGTCATTTTAAAGCCGGGCAAAGAGAAACCTCTCTTGCACCGGCATCATTGGATTTTCTCCGGAGCCGTTGACCGTTTTCCTTCCTTTACAGATGGGGATCTTTTACCGGTGTGCAGCCATGATGGCCGCCACCTAGGTTCAGGCTATTTTAATCGTAAAAGCGGCATCGTCGGCAGGATGTTATCTTTTGATTCCACACTTCCTCTTGAAGCACTTGAAAATTCTTTAGCGAAAGCTCTTGAATATCGAAAAGATCTATTTGTTAACTCAGAAACAAATGTGTATAGGCTTATCAATGGAGAAGGTGATGGCCTTCCAGGGCTTATCATCGATCGCTACAACGATCTGCTTGTATTGCAAGTTTCAACTCTTGGCATCGATAAGCTAAAACCATTTATCGTGAAATGGCTGCTGAAACATCTGCAACCGAAATCTATCTATGAAAGATCTCATTTACCATCTCGTAAAGAAGAGGGTTTAAAAGAATTTTCAGGGTTTCTGTATGGTAAAGAAATTCCTATTGTCGAAGTTCAAGAAAATGGCATCCGATACACTATCGATTTGATCAAAGGGCAAAAAACCGGCTTTTTTTGCGATCATCGCGAGATGCGCAAAATGATCGGACAGATGTCAAAAGGAAAAAGAGTGCTCAATTGCTTTGCTTATTCCGGAGGGTTCACATTAGCGGCAATGGCTGGCGGAGCTAAGCATGTGGATACAGTTGAAATTTCAGCGTCAGCTCTTGAGCAGGCAAAAGAGAATGTGCAGTTAAATGGTTATCCTCTCATTCCTGAATCATTTTTTCAGTCGGATGTTTTTGAGTTTTTAAGGGATAAACCTTTAGATTATGACATTGTCATTTTAGATCCACCCGCATTTGCTAAAAGGCAGAAAGATATCATAGCGGCTTGCCGTGGATACAAAGAGATAAATCGTGTTGCCATGCAAAAAATGCCGCCGGGCAGTTGGCTATTGACTTGCTCTTGTTCTTACCATGTTGATGAAGCTCTTTTCCAAAAAGTTCTTTTTCAGTCGGCTGTTGAAGCAGGCCGAAAGGTGCGAATTGTGCAAAAGCATATTCTAGCTGCCGATCATCCTATTAATCTTTGCCACCCTGAAAGCGATTATTTGAAAAGCTTTCTATTATATCTAGAATGATTATACCAATTTTTTATGAGCTCATCCTCTGGCTTCTAGCACTGCTAGCATTGCCTAAGATTATATATTCCGCAATTTTTTACGGTAAATACAGAGAGAGTTTTTTTAAACGATGGGGTAAAGGTTTTCCCGTTATTAACAAGGGCAATCGGCGTTTGATTTGGGTGCATGCTGTTTCCATGGGCGAGACAAAGGCCGTTTCAACTCTCATCAAAAGTCTTAAAGCCGGTAAAGACAATCCGATTGTATTGGTCTCATCAATCACTGAAACTGCGCATGCTGAAGCCAAGAAATCTATTCCAGAAGCTGATTACCATGTATTCATGCCTTTTGATTTTAATTTTCTTATCGCTCCTATTGTCGCAAAAGTATCTCCGGATCTAGTTCTACTCTCTGAAACAGACTTTTGGTTTAATTTTTTGCGCGCCGCAAAAAAATGCGGCGCCGAAATAGCCGTCGTCAATGGAAAGATTTCAGAACGCTCAGTCAAAAGATTTCAAAAATTTTCATTTTTTTCAAACGCCCTCTTTGGATGCATCGATTTATTCTGTTTGCAGAGTGTGCATTATCAAAAGCGTTTCGCCTCTCTAAATATCCCGTCTGATAAAATGATTGTCACTGGAAATCTTAAGTTTGATGATGAGCCTCCAAGGCTGACTGAAATTGAGAAGTTAAATTTAAAAGTAAAGTGGGGGATTGATCCTTCGAGTAAAGTTTTGGTAATCGGTTCGTCGCATGATCCTGAGGAGCGTCAGCTTTTAGAAGTCATGAGAAATATTTGGAAAAAAGAACCGAGCTTAAAAGTTATTCTCGTTCCAAGGCACCCTGATAGATTCAATACTGTTGGCACTCTTTTGGAGTCTCTGAGCATCCCTTTTTCTCGTTACTCTCAACCTGAAGGGCTAAGCAATATCAATAGCAAAGTTATTTTGATTGATGCTATGGGGCAATTGCGCAATAGCTATCAAATTGCAGATCTGGCTATTGTAGCCGGCAGTTATACAGAAAAAGTTGGTGGTCACAATATCCTTGAGCCTTTGTGGTTTGGGGTTCCAACAATTTTCGGCCCCCATATGCATTC
>JACCVN010000428.1 GCA_013698165.1 Parachlamydiaceae bacterium
CAACAGCTCGAAAGCAGATCGACCCTTCATTACCCAATTTACTGAAGGAGGATCCTTTTTATGCCAACATGCTGCCAAAACTCCTTGGCGAAGGCTTCAAGCCTAAGGGACAATTAAGACAAGCTTCACTTGGAAGACCAGATAATCTACATCCTTTTTCAAATTGGAGCAACGTAAGTAGCTGGCAACGGCTGTGCACAGCAAGCTTGGCAGATTCGCACTTTGGAATTTATGAAGTTTATGCGCCCAGTATGGCAATAAAAATAGAGGAACGTCTAGACGCTCAAAGTGGTCGTTCAGAATTCTGGGTGCATTTGCGCGATAATGTTTATTGGGCTCCGTTAAAACAGGAATTTTTCCCTGATGAACTAGTCTTAGCTCCCCAGTTCCTTAAAAAGCACCCAGTCACTGCCCACGACTTTAAATTTTATTACGATGCAATGATGAATCCGCATGTTCAATCCGCCGGAGCTGTCGCTCTGCGTACTTATTATCAGGATATTGAAGATATTCAAGTCCTCGACGATTACACACTTGTGGTCAGATGGAAAATGCATATGACTCTGGACAAAGATGGCCAAGAGGCTAAAAAAATCAAATATATGGCCAAATCGCTTACTTTTGGTTTAATACCTCTACCCCTGTTTGTTTATGGATTTTTTGCTGATGGAAAGAAGATTTTGGACGATGACAACAGCACAGATGCTTATCGCAACAACATCGCATGGGCACAAAATTTCACTGAGCATTGGGCCCGCAACGTTATTGTCAGCTGTGGCCCTTGGCTTTTTGATGGAATGACTGAAAGAGAAATACGCTTTAAAAGAAATCCCGATTATTTCCAAGCCACTGCAGCGCTTTCAAAATCAATAACGGTCCAATTTAAAGAGACCAGTCAAGCAATTTGGCAAGATTTTAAATCTAACAGGATCGACACCTATAATTTGCAACCCGATCAACTTGCCGAGTTGAATGACTTCCTAAGCTCCAGCCGCTACCGTGAACAAGAAAAGACAAATATTGGTGTCGAAAGATTAGACTATTTATCACGCTCTTATGCCTACATCGGATGGAATGAGGTCAAACCCCACTTTACAAGTAAAAAGGTCCGCCAAGCTTTAACAATGGCCATCGACCGTGAGCGTATCATTCAACAAAACCTCAATAATCTCGGCATAGAAATTTCCTGCCCTTTTTACCGCTATTCGACTTCTTATGATCCCGACTTGAAACCATGGCCATTTGACATTCAAAGAGCAAAGCAGCTGCTAGAGGAAGAGGGATGGTATGACAGCGATGGCGATGGGATCATAGATAAAAAAATTAACGGCAAGCAGGTCCCCTTTAGATTTTCGCTCACATATTTTGTTAAAAATATGGTCTCTAAGAATATCTGTGAGTATATCTCAACGACACTCAAAGAACTGGGCATCGATTGCTCTTTAAAAGGCGTTGACGTTGCCGATCTTTCCTCGACTTTTGAAGATAAATCATTTGACGCAATTTGCTTGGGTTGGGCTTTGGGAACCCCACCGGAAGATCCGCGTCAGCTTTGGCATTCTTCTGAGGCTAAGGAGAAAGGATCTTCAAATGCCATCGGCTTTGCAAATGCCGAAATTGACAAGATTATTGAAGCTCTCGATTACGAATATGACGAAGCCGAGCGGCAAAAGCTTTATTATAGTTTTGATAGGATCTTTCATGATGAATCCCCCTACACACTATTATATTCTCCAAAGACAGCTTTCCTTTATCACAAATATCTGCAAAATGTGTTTATTCCAGCCGATAGGCAAGATCTTGTTCCCGGAGCAAATGTTGCTGAGCCTGACAGCAGAATATTCTGGTTAAAGCAGTAATATACTCAACATAGTTGAATCTGAAAAATTTCGGCTGCGCCAAAACCTCGGGGTTGAGCTCATTTAAAAGGCCCTTTATTGTTTTCAACCTATGTGGGTGAGGTGCCTATAGCTCGCTAGTGATCTCCTAAGCCTCGTATGAGGCGATTTGTGTAAAGCCCATAGTG
>JACCVN010000445.1 GCA_013698165.1 Parachlamydiaceae bacterium
ATTTCTATCGGTATGTTATTAGACATCTCCTTTGTGCTGACTTATCCGATGACTATTTTGCTGATCACAATGGCTGTAATTGTTCTCAAAGTCATTAGCGCAACTGTTGCGGCAATTTGCGTGGGTGTACCCTTGAGGACAGCATTTTTGGTAGGTATCGGATTAAGTCAAATTGGGGAATTTTCATTTGTCTTAGCAAAAAATGGTTTAAATTATCATCTCGCGGATGACTATTCATACCAACTGTTTTTGGCCGTCTCTCTAATCACAATGGGATTGACACCCACATTGATCCTTTATAGCTCAAAAATTGCAGAGTTATTGCTCAAACTGCCTTTCCCTTCTGTCTTAAAGACGGGTTTAAGCGTTCAAGCTTTAAATGAGAAAGTCGTCTATAAAAATCATACTCTTATTGTGGGCTTTGGGCTGAGCGGAAGAAATTTAGCTCGCGCCTCTAAGGAAGCTTCCCTGCCTTATCTTATCTTGGAAATGAATGCGCAGACTGTCAAAGATGAAAAACGAAAAGGGGAGCCGATACAGTTTGGCGATGCTACACATATTTCTGTTTTGCATCATGTGAATATTAGTGAGGCCAGTGTAGTGGCTATTGTAATTAATGACTTTAGCGCCTCCTGCCGAATTGTTGAATTGATTAGACGTATCAATCCAAATATTTACATTATTGTGCGAAGTCGTTATTCTATCCAGTCTGACCTTTTGTATAAATTAGGTGCAAGCGATGTTGTCCCGGATGAGATAGGCACTTCAATAGAAATCTTTACGAGAGTAATGACTCGTTTTGAAGTTCCAGCCTCGCGCATCGATGAGTTTATCGCCTTAGCTCGTGAAGGCATTCATGCGCCCAAAGATTTGCGTTTAAAATCCGCGCCTGTGCCAGTAGGGGAGGCATCTTAGTTCACCGTCAAGGTAGAAATAATTGAATGATTGGATGTTGATGGACCAGTTTCCCCCAAAGCTTAAGCTTCCTACCTACGTTAACCAAACAAGAGTTCAACGTGAAAAGTCTCTTTTGCTCTCCGCTTCCTACGGAATTGCGATCCGTTTTACGGTTGTGATCTTTGAACTAGTGGGCGTATGGTTTTTTGGCAGCGCTGCTTTGCTTTTAGATGCCGTCGCTTCGCTGGTAGATATTGGTTCAAGCTTGCTATTGTTATTATTTATCAAGCTTGCCAGCCGCCCGCCGGATACCAACCATCCTTTTGGTCATGGACGCTATGAACCCCTTATTGGTCTACAGCTTGGGATCATGTTAGTGTGTATCGGTATTTATGCAGGGATTAGACAGATTTTTCATGTTTCAGATCCCATTTCTGCGGAGATCATAGATGCACGTACATTCATTTTTCCTTTAGTTGCTATGGTCTTGCTTGAAATATGTTATAGAATACTTAGCCGCACTGCAAAAGCTCAAAATAGTCCTGCTTTGGTAGCAGACGCTTTTCACTATCGTGTTGATGCAATTACAAGTATGTTTGCAACGATCGCTTTGATTTTAGCCGCGATCATTCCTGCATGGGGCCATGTAGCGGATCATATCGGAGCTATTGCAATTTCAGGTTTTATGATTGTGACAGGTTTTTTTGCCTCTAAAGAAAATGTGAATCAGTTATTGGACCATACTCCGGACAATTCCTATTTTGAACGAGTGAAAAAAGCCGCGCATCTAGTTCAAGGGGTTCTTGGTACTGAAAAGATACGAATTCAATCTTATGGCCCAGACTCGCATGTTGATATTGATATTGAAGTTGAACCAAAGCTTTCGGTTGAAGTTGCGCATAAAATTAGTCAGGAAGTGCGTCTTGAAATTCAAAAGGAATGGCCAATGGTCCGCGATGTGACTGTTCATATCGAACCTTATTATCCGAATGACCATTAACCTATAAATGGTGATTAAAATGCAAAGATTGTTAGGAGGTCTTTTAGACCGAGTCTTAGCTGTTGCTGGAGCTTTGCTCTTTGCGCTATTGCCCATGTTTATGCTGCAGTACACTCAGCAATTAGCCGGGAGGGCCGCAGAACTTGGCTTGCAATTGAATTCTCTGCAACGTATAGCTCAGGATAGCGGAAAGACTTTGCATCAATATATTCTCAAATTTACGTCTAATAATGACCCTGACTTTATGCAGCAGGGGGCATTGATGGAAAAAATGAGCCAGCGGTTCAGTTATCTTTCCCAAGCTGAGATTGATATTGCTAATGCCTCGCCACTGGCCAAGCCATTCGTCTTTTTGCAGCACCTTGATACGGATATTGCCAAAACAACTTTAAACTATTTTCAATTTGGCATTCCTTTTTCTATTGAAGGTTTGGCTTATGCTCTCGCAGGTCTCGGATTTGGATGCTTGCTGTTTTATGTTTTGAGCAAGATCATGGGCCTCATTACAGGCTTATGGAAAAAAATATTTTTCATTCGAAGTCATAGCATTACAGGATAAAATGTAGGCAACTGCGTCTCGCAGTTGCATTATAGAGCCGCTTTAAAAACCCATACTTGTACCTAGCTGCTGCCGCATTCGCGGCTCATTTTGTCTAGTAAATATCCTCAGGAAAAAATGAAATTCTATTTAAAGATAATGCTATGGTTTTTTTCTTTATCAATCGTCTCCATATGTGCGTTTTTCTTGATTATTTGCTACCCACAAGCCTATTATTTCAATGACAAAATCGTATATAAAAACTTTCATGTTTATTACGACAAAAAAATCCCAGATCAAATCTATGCAACTTTAGATACAGTTGATCAGTTAATTAGAAAATCTGATTTTTATGATCCAAATCTACAATTTAAAATTTTCCTTCGTTGCAATGCAGATAACTACAATGCTTTTCCCTTTCAATTTCCAGATGGCTGCTCTGGATGGACAATTCCAATTATCAAAAATGTTTTTCTTTACAAGTCTGATTGTGCAAAGAATACCTCATATAATCATGCTGGCGATATGCGCACATTGTCGAGCATTCTTGCCCATGAGCTTACGCACGTTCTTGTGGAAAATAAATGGTTTTTGAAAAGTAAAATGGCGTATTTCGATGAATATAGTTTGTCACAATTTGGCTTGTGGAAAGAAGAGGGGTATGCTGAATACATTGCAGGTGATCTGCCAATAAAATTGGAGGAAGGTTTAAAAATATTAAACAATCAAGCTTTGCCACAATACGCGCCGCATCAAGTGGAATATTTTAAGTATTGGTTGACTGTTCGTTATCTAATTTTAAAAATGCATATGACCTTTGAAGAAATACTGGACACAAAGTTAAAATTTAATGATGTGCTAAATGAAGCTAAACGCGCTGAAATAGACGACCACTTGGCGATATACCGCCTTAGCTCAACCTAAGAATTTCGGCTGCGCAAAAGCCTCGCGCTGTCGGCGCATTCGCGAATCAATCTATAACTTGATCGACCACACGCTTACGCATGTGGCTAGATGCTGCCGCCACATTCGGCGTTAGGGGTTCATTTTGTGTGTTAAATATACTACTGGATTTTATTTGATTTTTTTGGTAAAACGTACCAATCAGTGCACGCTTGTGCAACATCCAAATGAAAATTGTGGAAGAAAATCTCGAGGTTATTAACCTCAAAAACAAAATTTAAGGGGAAAACAAATGAACTTGTCTAGCTCATTATTCGGAAGTCTAATTTTTTTATCTACTCTGCTAAGTATGCAAAATGTTGAAGCCGGTTTTTCTAATAGCGGTCGTATGCAGTCAAAGAATATTAGTCTATCAATTGGCGGTACCCTTGATAATAATGGTGAATTAATTGGAACCGAATCAGCCACTTTGTCATGTGACACTCTTTCTGGAAAAGGGTTACTTAGTTCTCCTCAAATCTCTATAAAAACAGAGGTTTTTGCTTACACTGGAAAAATTGATTGCAGCGGTAAATGTACCATTATTGCAAATAGACCTTTTGATGATAAAATGTTCAAACGTAGCGGTGGGGGTGAATTCGTTATAATAATTGATGATAACCCAGTAAATAAGACAGCTAAGCAAGCGATCCATTCATTTACAACTGAATATAACATAACAGATGAACTGTTAATCCAAGTTGAATAAATTAATTTGCATAGTTTAAAATGAATGTCTAATAGCACATGCCGAATATTCTGCGTGTGCTTAAATCCTCTTTTTTTAAATTTTCAAATTCGATAATGCAATATCAAAGAATGCGACACAATAATCGCCTGAACTGGTGTGAGCACTTTCTTTGAAATTATTAAATTCTGCTTCCAACTTAGTTAACATGTCTTCTAATTCTTCGAGCTTTATTTCTGAGAAAAGCAACTTGATTTTAGCGTAGATGTTATGGCATTGTTTTTTTGTTGACTCAGTGATTTCTTGATCGTCTAGAATTTTCATAACACGATTTTCATAATTTTTCTTTACGGTTTCAATTGGGTATTTTGCGTTAGCAGAGTTTTTCAATGAAATAAATGTAAATCTTTTCCAATCGGTCAATTTTTTCTGACAATGTCACCATTTGATTTTTTAATTTAATAGGATTCCTTTCAATATGAAGAATTCTTTAAAATAAGTTCTTGCAATCGATTTTTTTGTAAATTTTGTTTCGGTCCATAAGCGCCCATAGGCGGTTTGTCGATTTATATTAGTCCATCTTACGGGACAAATGAGTTTCTGTGGTTATAAGATTACCTTCTTTCGCGGCGTTTACCTAAAAGGGCTAGTGGCTGTTAATCAAAATAAATACCGATAAACTTTATAAAGATCCATCTTAAATATATATTAATTAAAGATTTACTTTCTCTTTATAATATTCTTGTATAATTAAGTTAATAACAATATTAAGGATTAATATGGATTTTTTACCTCTTTATGCAAGACCTATGTTTGATTTCAGGAGTGAACAAACAAGTAGTAATTATGTCGTTGATTTTGAAAAAAAATTGAGGACAGGTATGAAAAGATTAGTTACATCCGAAGAGATATTGACTGCTAACACGGAAAATAAAAATATTGTATTTCCAAAACTAGTTCAGATGCTCGAAGGAAGTACAACGCATGAAAAAGCACCAGCTACAATCGACTATATTGATGCTGATCTAGAATTTTGTCCCGATATAACGGTACACAATAGGATTTCAAATCCTACAAATTGGCTTAAAGTAAAATCAATCATTGCAATTATCGCCGGTTTTGCACCGATGGCAATAGGTGTTGAAGTTATCAAGTCAGGAGCAGTTACAGGAAATAATCCTTTAATGAGCTTGGGACTGCAAATGACCATAGGGGGAGCTGCTCTCCTAATTGGCGGGGCATCTTATCTTCATAAGATGATTGCGGAAGAGGAACTAGTGGGATTTAATGAAACTGATTAATAACTTTCTTGCATGGTTTTGAGATACTCGCCCTTCACCGTCAAATGTCCAAAGAGTTGGTTAGAACAACTCTTTTCATGGGATATACCTGAATATTCTTGAATGTCACTCCCTCGACTGTTCCAGAGACTGATTTTTTGATATATCCTAGATTAAACAAATGTAAAAAACTCTGGCTGGATTTAGTTGCACCCACGGGCAGTTCATCGTCAAAACCATGTGGATAAGGTAGGATTATGCCAAAAACATCACTTCGAAAATCATAAAGTTTCTTATCATACTTGACAGCCAGCTCGAAAGGAATCTGCAGATTTACCACCTGGTAGAAACTACTCAGTATCCAAACGGCTGACGATTTTGTTTCAGGATGCTCTAATTGAATATTAAGGGGAACGTCTTGTTCTTTTTCAGCTAAAATATTAACGGGGGCTTCATGCTCTTGTGTCGGCAATTTGAATCGGCAGGGGAGATTACAAATTAATCCAGCAGGGCTTACGTACATATTTTTTACCTTCAATTTTTTAATTGGAAGTCATCATTAACATCATTGCTTGCTAGTGTGATAGCTTTGTACATATTTTTGCAAGAGATCATACTATATTTTGAAAATCATTCATCTCACCAAACCAAATTTCAAAATCGTTTTCTTGTACATAGCCCAGAATACACAATGATTTTGAATTGAAATATATACGGCTCGCAAGCAAAGAAAAAAATGATAGTGAAAAAATCACGGCAAAACAGGTTATCAACTTCCAAGTCCAATTAATCCCAGATTATTGGGAACTTCCAACCGAAGAAGCCTTCAAGAAAAACTTCGCGATTGAACTACTAGCATTAAATCATATTTGAGATGTAATTCCTTCTGTTTCGTAACTTCTACCCTATTTGACACACTTGAACTGATGTAATGTCCACAAACCCGCAGAATTGCCGGTGCGATTGCTTTTGCGGTGGACTGATTTACAAGTGTTGCTGTAAATAGACCTGTGGCTGCTGTAGCTATTTTCATCAAACAATTGAGAAAGGCAGGATACGTGCCCACAAAACGAGGA
>JACCVN010000455.1 GCA_013698165.1 Parachlamydiaceae bacterium
TTTAGCTGCTGTTAGCTGAGTAATTTTTCCATCTATTACTTGAGCTAAGATCTTTATTCGTTCTAATTCCTTTCGTGACATTTCTAAAATTTCCTCCATTTTGACAACCTCCTAATTGAGATTGTCTTTGTCAGAAACCGGAAATTTTTATCTTGGGAAAATATAGGAAATTTTTAAATTGGGCGGACATCATAAATATTGTTGATGTTGTAAATAATATTTAAATTGCTATAATTAATTAAGGATAACTAACGCGAGGTTATTATGAATAATATATTTATTGGCAAACATGGTAATGATGACTTTAAATCTCATAATATTAAAGCAAAACAAACATATATTCCCGAACCCACCGCAGGAAATGTAGCTCGTAAAAATCTTAAAATTGTCCCCTCATATAAACGTAAAGCAGGTACAAGTGTAGAAAAAGTCTCTCGAGCAAAAATTCAAAGTCCCGGTGAAAATCGAAACATTTCTGTTAAAAACATAATAAAAATGATTATAGGGGCAAAAAAAAGTCAATCCATCAAAGTTAATACCCAGTTTAGTAAAATTCATGAAAAAAATGAGGGCTTAGAACAAATAATTAAACCAAAAGCCTCAATGTCAAATAACCATAATCAACTGACATCAAATCTTTCAGGACTGAAAAATGAATTGAAAGAAGAACAGTTCAAAATATTCCAAAACCGTACTACGCTGGATGAAATGAGAGGAATAACCAAAATAGTTGAAAAACTGGAGCATAAAATAAAAGAGTTGACTAAACAACTTATGCAAGTAACAGATGAAGGGATTCGCTATTATGAAAGCGCAGATTTCCCTAAGGCAGTACAACAATTTCAATTAGCTGTAGATCATGGAGATTCCCGTGCTCATGCTATGTTAGGAAGGTGTTATTTTGAGGGTAAAGGGGTAGAGCAAGATTTGGATAAAGCAGTAATGCATTTTAGACGGGCTGCAAATGAAGGAGATCTTGATGGTCAAATGCTTTTAGGCGCCTGTTATTACGAAGGCAAAGGTGTCGATCAGGATTATAAGAAAGCTCTGGATTGTTTTAAATTGGCTGCAAAACAAGGTGATCCTGACGCCCTGTTTTTCATGGGCCAGTGCTACTATGAAGGCACTGGCATTAAACAAAATCTCGACATGGCCACGGAATATTTTCAAGTTTCAACAGATTATGAAAATATCAGGTTGGCACAACAAAAAGGATCGGACGGAGATAAAGAAAATTTAGGAAATGCTGAAACTGCTTTAGCTTTGGCCTATTTAACCGGAGAAGGAACAACCCAAAACATCGATAAGGCTTACGAGCATCTTACTTTGGCAGCAAAAAAAGGGAATGAGACCGCCCAACTATACATTAATTTTTGTTTCAAAGATGGAATGGTAGACGAATCTAAAATTATTGATGTAAAAAATGCTCGCCATCAGGCCTATGGTATTAAAGAAAAGAAAGTAAAGATTAAAGAACAGAAAACACCTTTTATGAAAGGAAAAATTCCCGTTGAACAAGCTCCTCAGAAATTAGAAAAAACTTCAAACCTAGAAGAACGTTTACAAATTGAAAATGAGCTTAAAAGAGAAGTATTTGTGACTCTTTTAAACATCTTGGAAACCATTAACACCTCAGAAGACTTCGAACAAATGGTAGATGACTTGAATATGAATCCTGCACTAAAGCAGCTGATTGGTTTTGACACTCTCAGCTTGATCAATAACGGGTTAATAAGCGAAAATGCCCAGGACTTCAAAAATAATTTGCAAGATTTAAAACAGAACCTGTCTACGTTCATAAAAAATCACATTTAGTATGTAGTTCAATCCTGTGATTCGGCTTTCCTAATTCTATTAAGGATTTTTTTGGTCGTATAACCAAAATAGTTTTGAAGATCTGTGATAGAGCCACCTTCTCCAAAATCTGAAAGGGCTATTGCTATTCCGTCAGAACCAATGTACTTATGCCAGCCCTGTTCGATACCGGCTTCTATGCTAACCTTCAAATTGCCTTTCAGGACTGATTCCTTATACGCATCTGATTGCTTTTCAAACAGTTCCCATGAAGGCATTGAAACGACTCGCGTTGCAGGACCTAGTTCTTTAGCCACTTCAAGCGCTAATTGAACTTCTGATCCAGTTGCAAGGAGCAGATACTTTATGAACTCTGTTTCTTCATGCTTAATGGTATATGCTCCTTTTAAAGCATCTTCTAAAGAACAATTGTGATTTAACTCCGGAAGTGGTTGTCTAGACAATATAAGAGCTGTGGATCCTTCATATTGAAGAGTTGCAATCCAAGCCATTTTTACTTCGAAGGAATCCGCAGGCCTTATGACAAGCAAGCCAGGGATACCTCGTAAAGAGCTTAGCTGCTCTATAGGCTGGTGTGTTGGCCCGTCGTGCCCTAAAAATATAGAGTCATGTGTAAAATGATAGATGACTCTTAAACGCATAAGGCATGCCATCCGGATGGCGCTTCGCATATAATCAGAAAAAGCTAGAAATGTCCCAATCACTGGTAATACTAATCCTGTTTGTGACATCCCCGCAGCAATACAACCCATTGCAAATTCTCTTACGCCATATTTAATATTTCGTCCTACAAAGTCATCTCGGGAAATAAATCCATAGTTTTGTAAAAATGTTCCATCAGAAGAAGAAAGGTCTGCCGAACCAACAACCATCTCCGGTATGTATTCAGACAATATATTTAAAATCTTATGTGATGCCCAACGGCTAGCGATCGGAGAAGAAAATGCAGTTGACATGATGATAGACTGAAATTTTTTGATAGTTGAACCGGATGTCTCTTCAGAGGACTTTTGGGATCTTTTACGCAAAAAAGTATAAATAGTCGGATCTACATGAAATGGCTCTAAAGATATCGAAAGAGCTTCTTTAGCTTTTTCCACTTCCTCTTTTCCAAGGGGACGGCCATGAGCTGCAGGAGTGCCTTCTTTTGTTGGGGAGCCGCGACCAATCTTGGTATTGGCAATAATAATGACTGGTTTAGTCTGTTTTTCTCGCAGTGTTGAAAACACCTGATCAATTTGATCAAAGTTGTGCCCATCGATCTCGAAGGTTTCCCATCGTTGGGCATAAAAACGTGAACGGACATCCTCAGAATAACTTTCGTTAACATATCCATCTAAGGTAGTGCGATTGCTATCATAAATAACGATTAGATTATTAAGGTTAAGATGACCGGCTAATGAGCAAGATTCATAAGAAATTCCTTCCATTAAGCATCCATCCCCTGCCAGTACAATGACCTTGCATGTTAAGCCCTTAATCTTTAATGCAAGTGCCTGGCCTACAGCATACCCAACTCCCTGACCATCGACTCCAGTTGTCGCTTCAATCCCAACAGTTTTTATAACATCGGGATGACTCGGAGTCTTGGAACCGAATTGACGAAACTGCTTCAAATCATCAATCGTAATTGAATATCCAGCTAAGTGAAGGCATGTATACAGCCATAATGATCCATGACCAGCTGAAAGGATCAATCTGTCGCGATCTTTCCATTTTGGACTAGAGGAGTTATATTGCAGAAATACTGCAAAAAGATATGCCCCCAATTCAGCACACCCCATAGGCAGTCCTGGATGACCAGATCCCGCTTTTTCTACAGAATCCATGGTTAGAGAACGGATTGTATCTGCAATTTTTTTCAGCATTTTGTTAGAGCTACTCATAAGTTCACTTTGGAGAATTTTATTGGAAACAGAATTTTACGCGATTATGCACAATAAGGATGAACGACGTTTTTAAAAAGATCGATTGAGATTACACTTGCAATAGGAGGAGTGTCCAAAATCCGATATTTTTTTACTATCAAAAAGTCTACCCAAGGAACACAATATGAATTCAACTAGTAAAGCTCCTTATGTGGGATTTTTGAATGAAAATCCCGTATTCAAGGAGTATAAAGCAATGCTAAGGGGTGAAAAGCAAATGTGGGATTATGCAAACATGCCAAATTTGCGTAAAGAAAATACTGAAGTTATAAAATCATGCTTTAAAGAAGCTAGAAAAGAGGTTGGAAAGGAAATATTTTTGCAAAACTTTAATTTCTTTTTAATCATTAAAAGAGAAAATTCAAACATAACAACCATTCCAACTGATGTTATATCCTACATATTCAAAATGAAACATACCTTGGACTTTAATTTTTACAATACTTCGGCTTTTTATTTCACCGTTGCTGATAACAAATACTTATGCAGAATCCTTGACATGTTTGATCAAAAAATCGAAGAAGAAGAAAAAATAAAATTAAAGGTCATCGACGACATAAACAAAGTGTTAAAGAATAAAAATATTTTAAGTAAAAATGAAGCGTTTTTGGTTATTTCTAATCGCTGAAAGTTAAAAATTCTCAGTTACAGGCATATGTTCAAATAAAGAGCAGTTCTGGAGCCGAATACGTAGCGCCTTGCGGGGATAACAATCAGGCTAAGGACTCATTCCAAATGTCCTGTTCTAAATCAATCGTAAATCCCTTAGGCATCCGAAGACCAATTGTATTGCAAATGAATTAAAGCTCTGTTACTAAGGAGGTAACCTTAGCATCGGAAGAACCCCCTATGGAAATACATGAAAACAGCTCCCCACTACTTCTCTCTAAATGGAAAGGGTATTCCAATATTGATGAAGTTGAACAATTTATTAAAACATTATCTGAGCACCCGGGATTTTCTGACCAACTATGTTTTATAGCGCTTCCCACTCCTCTTCTTAGACAGCTTTCAAGGCGGTCGATGCCTGAAGGGATTGTCTTAGGAGCAAAGGCTATGGACAGTGTCAATCCGGATACTTTTACTGAAGCCATTGCCATTCCTTTGCTCAAGAGAGCCGACGCGAAATTTGTCTTAGTAGGTGGCTCAGAGTGCCGACAAATCCTTAATGAGGCCAATGAAAGCATCAATCTAAAAATCCGTAAACTTTTTGAAGCAGAAATTCAACCTGTACTATGCATTGGCGAAACATTAGACGATAAAAAACATAACCTGGGCGTCAAAGTGCTTGCTGAACAGCTTCGCGAAGGGCTAAAAAGTTTAACAGCAATAGAACAAATCAAAGTCATCATCCTTTATGAAGCCACCTCAATGCTGAAGGGTCCAAAAAAATACTCTTTAGCAGATTGTCAAATGGCTTATGATAACTGCCGAGATGCAATGCAGCAAGCATTGCCAGAAGAAATCCTTCCCCATATGCGGGTGATTTACACCTTTCCTGACGAGCCAATTGAATATGATGGCCTAATAAAGCAAAATCCCGGAGTGGGCTTTTATACCAAAGCTAGCGATCACTTTTTTCCATTATTAGACACTTTAGTAAAAACGGGTCATTCTCCAGTACCGAAACCATTTGCCCATGAGCCAAGACCACAAAGTGAAGGCTTCGATATCGAAAGCCAGCTTGATGAAGAGCAATTGTCAATAACACAGGAAGCAACAAGCTCATTGGCGGAAAAGGAAATCGAAGTTGAAAAAGAAAATGAAATAGAAGAAAACGAACAAGAAGATAAAGAAGCAGCTGATAAAGGACATTTTGAAACCTCTTTTGATGAGGAAAAAGAAGAAGAAGAAGAAGGAGAAGCTTTAGAAGAGGGGGTAGAAAAAAATAAGCTTTCCCGATCAGTCCCCTATAAACAAGACCTTACTGAACCTATTCTTAAAGAACCGTCAATGACTGATTCGCTTGATTTTGAAAAAAATCTCGACGACACTGCCGAAGAAGAAGGGGTTTCAGAAGCCGAATTTTCCGAACCTGAAGAAAAGTTACCTGTTTCTGCTGAAAGTGATGTTATAGAAGAAAAAATGCCTGTTCCTACTGAGAGTGATGTTATAGAAGAAGAATTGCCACTACAAGCTCCACAAGCATCCGCTTCCACAAAAGATACAGAAGTTCGCGTTACTGAAGACAGAAATTTTGCAACAAGAATTGCCGATCTGCAAGAAGATGGCGCCGCTCTGGAGGAGATGTATACGTCTATGAAAGAAAAGGCTAAGCGCATGAATGAACTTCGTGCGAATTATCCAATTTATCTTGATAAGGTTTCTAATGAGCTAAATCTTCTTGATCCTAATCTTCAGGGGCACATTTCCCAAGGAAGTTTGGAATTTTTTAAAGATCACCCAGAGCTATTCGAACAGGCCCAATCAACATTTGTCCATGTTCAGAATCTCAATGAACTCATTATTGAAGCCGGGTCAATTCCGAGGGAAATTGACCGATTAAAATTAAAATCCAAAAACCTCAGAGAAAAACTGCAAAATGATTGGGATTTTTTAAATGCACATCGTCTAGAGATGAAAAAATTAGATCCCGACCACCATTTTCCATCCCAACCAAAACCTCTGAAAGTGCTACCTCCGGAAATTGATCTCACTTTGCCTGCAACTCCAGGGCCCTCTCCGCTGTTGCAAAAGCGCATTGGAGTTGTTAAAAAAAGCAAAAAGGCTGACACCTGAACACTATGAAACAGATATTTGCTTATTTATTACTCTTAATTTTTAGCTGCGGCCTTTTGCATTCTGATGAAGTTATTCGTTTAAATGGTTATTTGGCTAAAGATAATCTTGTGTCTGCTCAAGAAACCATCAATAAAGCTATTAAAAATGAAAATCCCAAAATTATCATAGAGATTGATTCTACAGGTGGTGATATCAATCAAGTCCTAGATTTTACGAAAACTGTTTATCTTGCAAAACTTAAGCATCGTTTACAGGTCATTGTCTACATTGCTGACAAAGCTATCGGTCCGGCGGCGATCATCCCATTTTTGGCTGATGAGCGGTATATATCCCCTCTGATATCTTGGGGAGATATCCCTCTTGGCAACGAGAATGTTCTGCCAACAAACCTTTTGCGCAATCAAGTCCTTAGTTTAATCCTTCCTGAACAGTCGCATCAGAATATTTTGGCCCTCTTGGCCTCGGCCATGAGCGATAAATCTATCCAGATTGTTGATGACAATGGTTGGAAAATAGAAGGAAGTACAACATCTCCAAATCCACATGCTGTGACACGCCCCGGGGAAACATTAGTTGTTAATCAGCATCAAGTTGAAAAACTTGGGCTCGCGTCCGGAATTCTAACGCAAGAATCTTTTCAAAATAAATGGTCTTCAGAATCTCCGCAGCCAATTCTCAACTCTGAAAAGAAGAACATTTCAGACAGCATCTATAAAAAGCTTAAAGATCACATTCACTACAAACAAGATGCTACCAATCAAATTGGCTATATCACCATTGAAGACCATTCAAGCTCAATTAATCAAGGAACTTGGCTGTATGTCAAAAATGCGCTCGATTATTATAAACAAACTCATCCGGCCTTCATCATATTAGAACTAAATACTCCTGGCGGTGAGGTTTTCGCAGCTCAAAAAATTTCCGATGCCCTGAAAGAAATTGATACCCAATACAATATTCCGGTTGTTTGTTTCATTAATAATTGGGCCATTTCTGCCGGGGCGATGCTAGCTTATTCATGCCGTTTTATTTCAATCGTTAAAGATGCTAGTATGGGTGCAGCTGAACCTCTCACAATCGGCATAAATAATGAGATGGAAGTGGCTTCAGAAAAAGTCAATTCTGCCCTGCGTGCCGATTTTGCTAACCGTGCAAGTTTTTTTGACCGCAATCCCCATATTGCTGAAGCAATGGTCGATAAGGACATTATCTTAGTTTTTCGACATGGCGAAGTGACCAAACTGGACAATGAATCGCAAATTAAATCTTCTGGATATGACTCGGATATTATCATTTCTTCAAAAGGAAAATTACTCACCTTAAATTCTGAAGAACTCATGCGTTACGGCGTTGCCGACATGCTTCTATTACCTGAAAAGATCGAACAAATTTTGACTCACGAATTAGAAACAGGTAGTTGGCCTGCAAAGAAAATGCTGCTATTCCAAGCACCTTTCTTTAAGGATATCCCTGAAGCGACAATCAATGCTTATCAAATGGATTGGAAATCTCGTTTTTTTGCTTTATTAGCAAATCCCCTAATCGCTTCTTTACTGCTCCTGGGAGTCATGGTGGGGTTTTATACCGAAATATCGTCCCCCGGTTTTGGAGTTCCCGGCGCTATTGGCGTTATTTGCCTGGTATTAATTGTACTATCAAGTTATGCCCTGGAAATTGCGAGTTCGCTGGAGCTAATCCTTCTTTTTGTCGGTTTAGCGATCATGCTGATCGATCTATTTTTGCTTCCAACATTTGGACTTCTGGGCTTTGCGGGATTAGTCTTTTTCCTGATGGGTCTCTTTGGACTACTTTTGCCTGGCATTGGGGAAGTAGAGTATGAACTTGACACTAAAACCTTCAATGCCGCTGGTCAGATGGTGATGCAAAGAATCGGATGGCTTAGCGCCACTTTGCTGCTTGGATGCGGAATTATTCTGCTGTTGGCACGCTACATAACACCTAAAATTGCTTCTTATAATCGATTTGTCCTTTCAGGAAATGAACAAGATGCTTCCAAAGGATACATTGCCGGAGACAATCCTGCGCTTTTACCTCCTCCAGGTAGCCAGGGCGAAGTTTTAGCAACCCTACGACCGGCAGGCAAGATAATCATCGATAACAAAATTTACGATGCCGTCAGCAACGGCGGATTTATCGAAAAGGGGGATACAATCTGGGTATTAAGACTCGACGGTAGTACAATCATCGTGGAAAGCACAAAGGAGATTTATTAATGAATCCCTTTATTCTATTAGTCATCGGACTTTTACTCGTGTTTTTAGAGTTTTTTGTTCCTGGCGCTGTTTTTGGAATCCTTGGAGGAATAGCAATCGCTGCTAGTCTCGTTTTCTTTGCAATGGAAAATCACTCTCCATGGGAAGTGCTACTCTATTTTACGACTGTAGTAGTATTACTCGTATATCTTGTCAAATTCGCCCTTTGGCGTATCCGTAAGACAAATTCAAAACATTCCCTCTATTCAGATGCAGACCAAGAGGGGTTCGTGGCCTCTTCGTTTGACCATTCGGCTATCGGCAAACATGGGACTGTTCTTACAGATCTAAAGCCCGGAGGCTATATCCTCGTGGGCGACAAAAAATATCAAGCTATTTCGTTGAGCGGCTATCTTTCTAGAGGATCTGAAGTCGAAGTGATTGACGGTCAGGAAGAAAGCCTACTTGTAAAACCCATCAAGGATAAAAAACTATGAATATTGCAGAAATAAGTCCTGACTTTGGTCTTCCGGTATACTTTCTACTATTCGCTTTGGCAGTTATTGCAGTGATTCTGCTAAGTATTATGGGAAAGTTCATCAGCTTATGGTTTCAAGCTTATGTTTCAGGTACTCCAATATCTCTTTTTAATATCATTGGAATGAGCCTGCGCAAAATCCCGCCAAAAGTCATTGTCAATGCACGCATCACAGCCTACAAAGCAGGCCTTAAGGATGTGACAGTCTCCGACCTTGAAACGCATTATCTTGCCGGCGGTCACGTGACTGATGTAGTTCAAGCGTTAATCGCAGCAGATAAAGCCAATATCCCGCTAGATTGGCGCAGAGCGACAGCGATTGACCTTGCAGGCCGCGATTTGAAAGAAGCGGTCCAAACATCTGTTTACCCTAAAGTAATCGATTGCCCAAGCCATGGAAGTTATATTACTGGTGTCTCTAAAGACGGGATTCAGATCAACGTAAGAGCGCGCGTGACTGTGCGCACAAATATTGCTCAGCTTGTTGGAGGCGCTACTGAAGAGACGATCATCGCCCGTGTTGGGGAGGGTATTGTCAGCGCTATTGGAGGATCGGAAACTCACCTTCAGGTCCTTGAATCACCACAAAGAATCTCTAAGCTGGTTCTTGAAAAGGGATTAGACTCTTCCACAGCGTTCCTAATATTATCTATCGACATTGTGGAAATGAATCTTGGTGAAAATATTGGTGCAAAGTTAAGGGCCGATAAAGCTGAATCCGATAAACGCATTGCCCAAGCGGAAGCGGAAAAAAGACGCGCAATGGCTGTAGCGATGGAACAAGAAAATTTAGCAAAAGTCCGCGATATGGAAGCGAAACTTGTTGAAGCTCAAGCTGCAGTACCGATGGCCATGGCAGAAGCTTTCCGAAATGGAAACTTAGGGATTATGGACTATCAACGCATTCAAAATATTCAAGCTGATACCGATATGCGCAATTCAATTGCAAAGCCTGAATCTAAGTAACCGGCGGTTAACGTATGACATTCATTGAAATGATCGGCTTTATCATCAGTTTAGGAGCTTTATTTGTGCTGGCCGCCAAAAAAGCTTTTGATGAAAGGCGTCGGAGGGCTAACCCTGAAGAATATGAACGTGAGGAAAAAGCGCAAGCAGAAAAGCTGAAGGCTTTTCTGCACTCTATCGATATGGATATGGATGAGAGTGAGGGGTTTGAACCTGAACCAATCCCGCGCAAGAAACCGAAGTCGATTGTTAAAGCACCCCCAAAGGTGCAGCAATTAGCGGTCAATAGGGGTAGAATTGACGGGCAAGTTGAAAATCGTAAATTAGAGTCTGGCATTGAAAATCGCAAGTTGAATGTAAGCGTTGAAAAGCAGAAATTAAAATCTAGAATCGACGACTATTATAAAATCCCAATGGGCCCCTCTAATGCCACCGGTATTCATGAACAACGTCAACTAGATGCCTATAACATTAAAAAAACCGGAAACAACAAAACTAACCGTGCCCTTGATATCTTAACAGGCCTCAAATCCCGCAAAGATATGGTTATTTTACAAGAAATCATCGCCCCCCCAAAGTCATTGCGAGAATAACCTGGCTCACTTTAACGATTGGTTATTTCCTCAAATCAAAAAATAAGCATACTATGCCTTCATCCAACTATTTGTTGATCAAGCAACAAATTACTGAAATAGCAGAAAAATATGGGCGGAACCCCTCCGATATCTGTCTAGTAGCTGTGACAAAGGGGCATACTTGGGATGAGATCTTTCCTCTGTACACTGCCGGACAAAGAATTTTCGGCGAAAGCCGCCAACAAGAAGCAGAGCCAAAAATCGCCTTAGCACCAATAGACACCTGCTGGCATTTCATTGGAACTTTACAACAGAATAAAGTACGAAAGATCATTGGAAAATTTGCGCTTATTCACTCTGTTGATACTCCTGGATTAGCTCAAAAAATTTCAGCTTGCAGCCAAGAAGCTGGCGTAGTGACCGAACTGCTATTACAGGTCAATATTTCCGGAGAACTCTCTAAACATGGGTTGGGAATAGATGCTTGGCAAAGAGAGCTTGAAAAGGTACTGTGCCTTCCAGCAATCTCAGTGATGGGAATGATGACTATGGCTCCATTCGAAGGAAATGAAAAAACTGTGCGCAATTGTTTTTCTAGACTAAGGGAATTCAGGGATAGTCTTGGAATTGAACTCCCCTACCTCTCAATGGGGATGTCGCGAGATTTTCCCTGGGCCATTGCTGAGGGTGCAACCCATTTGCGCATTGGCTCTGCACTATTTTAAACAAAATTAACGCAGAGACGGGGAGACGAAGAGGCGCAGAGAAATTACAAGGATGAACGACATTAACGACTAAAAGAAAAATGACATTAGGGCCTGGGCTGAAACGAATTAACCCAATTCATGCTGCAACGCCTTGGTAAATCCCAAAAACCTTTCATTTCATTAAAGATACGTTGTCTCGTAACTTGGCAAAATTTTTTTTAATTTGCTAAAATTGGATACTATAAAACCTCTCGGCTTGAGGCACGATATGCAGCAAAAGCACCCCCGGATGGAGGTGTGGGCCTGTAGCCCAGGGCAAGCGTAACGCAGCCCTGGGAATTTCGAATTAAAATTGCACCCCTGAAAGGGGTGCGGGTAGAGACTAAGATTATTTGGAGAATTTATATGGCCCACACATTTCATCAGCATTATTATCATTTGGTTTGGTCTACAAAAGAACGTCAACCTTTAATTTTGGATGAGTATAAAGATCGAATTTTTGAATTTTTAGGCGGATCATTAAGAACTTTGGGATGTGTATCTTTACAAGCAGGTGGAATGAGAGATCATATTCACATTTTGGCTGGAATTCCCCCCAAATATGCTGTCTCAGAAATAGTTAGAGACATCAAGGTCGCATCAAGCAAATGGATAAATGCATCGCTGCCAAATACTATAGGATTTTCTTGGCAAGAAGGTTATGGATCTTTTTCAGTAAGCACATCTCAAAAGAACGCTGTATTACACTATATTTTAAATCAAGAGAAGCACCATAAAATCAAATCCTTTAGAGATGAATTCATCGAACTTTTAGACTTACACGAAATTGAATATGATAAAAACTATCTCTGGCGATAAGTTGGCCCGCACCCCTTTCAGGGGTGCAAATCATCAATTTTAATTCCCAGGGCTGCACTTCGCTTGCCCTGGGCTACAAGCCCAATGTCATTAAGTTAAGAGATAAATATTTGTGATTTAAGAGTTTAGATTTGAAAATAAGCGTGTTCTAGCCGCGAATGCGGCGATTTTCATGTGGCCTGCTGCGTCTCGCAACAGGAGTAACAAAGCGTTTAATCTGCCTATTGAGAGATGCAGCAGGCCACATGTAAATCGCCAGATTGATG
>JACCVN010000456.1 GCA_013698165.1 Parachlamydiaceae bacterium
CAGTAAGGGTGCCCACTTGAAGGAACTGCGTTTACCTTCATATCGCGGATTATAGGGCTGCAAATTTGTACAGATATTGCAAGGGAGGCCTAAGTGTTCATTTCCAAGATCAAGGCCAAGCTTTATTCTGGCAGGCACACGACTCTCTTCTAAAGCTGTGGCCATGATTTTTGCAGAAAGATCTTCTTGTTTATCGATACCTAGCTCTTCAAGAAGATCTTTCAACTTCAAGATTTTAAGCTCCTGACCTGGTGATACAACGATCAACGCGCTCTTTTTATGTCCTGCGAGAGATCCATCGCTACGATAGATTTCAACATCGATCGCTAACTTAGAAGAGGAATAGATTGGATAGAAATAGAGGTTTGTGAAATATGTATCGACAGATCTTAGAGGGACCATTAAAGCCGCAGGATACCAGCGTGGGTCAGGAACCTGCCAATAATCGCTATCTGAGACAGCAGCGATACAATCATAATAGGTATGCGTAATGGCTAGCGCTTTAGGTTCATGGCAGAGGTTACCTACTAATAAGCGGGGAAATATCCAGCTCACATTAAAATGCACACGACAAAAACCTACAAATCCCCGCAGGAATTCTTGCAAACCACATTCCCTAGCAGGATAAATCACCCTTGTCTGATAGGGCAGTAGGAGCCCAAGTTCTTTGCGATGTTGTAGACGCTCCCCTGTCGAATTAAAAAACTCAAAATCAATATATGCCGCAGGGACACCCATGGGACCATTAATGATGCTAATAAAAGGCTCTAGATTAGCATCGGCATATAAATTAAAGCCGGATTCCGGCACTTCTGTCTGGGAATTTTTCTGCATGTCATCGTAATCATTATATATTCTTTGCGCAGTATGGACCACACTACTAAAGTTTGGCCCATAGTAATTGATAACGACGGCAGGGTAAGGGAATACAAGGCCAAGGCCAGAATACAATTCTATTTCTATACTTCCGGAAAATTCTTCTGACGGATTGATCTTAGCGCGAGACAAAAAGTCTTTTAACTCATATGAATAGCTTTTGGCCTCTTTTATCTCCTGATAAAGGCGTCCAATGAGCTCTCCGGATAATGTACGAAGTGATATAATGGCAGAAATCTGTGAAATATTGCGCTTTAGCAACCAATATCCAAGGAATAAGATCCGTGAAGAAATGCCAGCGCTTTGAAAGACAGGAAAAATTGCGGATGAGCGGAATACGGGCTTTGGCACTACAGCAGTTGCCTCTACAGGGTCTGTCGTTGACAGATGTGCATAATAGCTACGCATATTATACTCCCCACGGCCCTATTGACCGCTTTTAAATTGCGCATAAGATTCTCTGCTACGGAAGCTTTTACGGCCATCGGTGATCTAGGTTAAGCACTTCTCGCTTGGGAGAGCAGCTCGCCATAACTTGGCAACATAGAGATAAACCGATATTCGCCTATTTCCCGATCAAACCATCCCGTGCGTACTTCATGTTGATTCACCAATGCCACAAAGTCGGCTTTTAAGAAATGGTTGTACCCCACAACTTGATTTTCCATTTTGCGGGTCAGTTTCACCGATTTACATTCAATGAGCAATAAAGGAAATAAACTCTTATCACCACCTGTTTTCTTGGCAAAGCAGACAATATCTGCTCTTCGCAAAGGTAATGGATGCGACACTCCTTGAAGGTGCGGCATGCTGGCAAGTTCTCTTTCAATAGCAATACACCCGGCTGGAAAGCCGAGATCATTAACTAAATGAGCTAAAACTTGCACACGCACACACTCTTCAGGGAGTGCTGGCAAATTTTTTTTGCGTACTAGGCAAAAAATCTTCTGCAATTTATTTTTCAGGCTCAATGATCGCAAAATTACCATCGTTTCGTCGGTAAATAACTTTAAGCTTTTGATCTTCTTCGCCACGGAAAATCATAAAGAAATCTCCGGAAAGCTCCATTTTCATTACAGCTTCATGCTCATTAAGGGTTTTTAATGGACGTGTTTCAGTGGTCAGAATTTTATGAGGGCGGTAGCCGTCGATCTGCCGCACGAGGCTTTCAGATTCGATATCATCATTCAATTCTTTGAGAACATCATTGGTTGGGTTTTCAAGGATATTGACGTTCATATTGAAAACGTCTCCGCCTTTCTTCTGATGCTCATTGATACGATCTTTGTAACGCCTTAGCTGCGTTTCAATCTTATCGATGGCTTTGTCGATCGAAGCATACATAATCTCGGCTGTCGCTGAAGCTTTAATAAATACATGGTCAACTTTTAAGGTGATGTCCACGCGATGTTCAAGTTTTTGAATGTCCATCACAATGTTCACGTCAATGATGCGCGCGTTAAAGCGATCAATCTTAACTATTTTATCAATAGCATAATCTTTCATCGCATCTGTAACTAACATATGCCGGCCAGTCACAGTTATATCGTAAACATCGTCTTGGAATTTTGCGGCTAGAGCTTTTCGGTTCATAATGCACCTCTACTGAATTGTTTTTGATCACTCGCTACCCATCTCTATAATCCCATTATAGCCATTTAATTAATTAGTGTCAGGAGATATTTAGGGATAAATGCTGAAGAATGCAGGATGTATTTATGAGGTGAAGATTGAAGGATACACTTTAGCTATAGGAACTTATTTTTTAAAAATAAAAGAGGAAATGCACCGAAGAGGGCTCGAACCTCCAACCACCCGGTTCGAAGCCGGGTACTCTATCCATTGAGCTATCGGTGCATGGTAAAGATAGGATGCTACTCCACATAGCTGAATCTTGGCGCAGCCCAAAATCTCAAATTCAGCTATGTGGAGTGTATACAGTTCAGGATTTTTTTCCAAGATTAAAAGATGGACAGATATGGGCTGAAACGAATGGCCATTTTTTATGGTAAATCGGATTGATTTTTAGTCTCTAATTTTGTGGCATATCCGGGCTGCGCTACTTTTGCCCTGGGCTACAGGCCCATACCCTCATCCGGGGGTGTTATTTAAGGGCATAATCTTCTAAAGAAAACAGAATTGAAAGACTTAGATGTATGTGAAAACTCAACGTAGAAATAGGAACAAAAACAACACCCTCATAACCCTGAAAAGGGTTCTTCTCTTTTACCTATTCCCAGGAATAAGGCTTACCCCTGCGGCTACATGCCACCGCCGTCTTCGCGGCTTTTGTTTCTTTTACCCTCTAGACACGCAAATTCTCCAAAACATCAACCCATTTTTTTTGCTCAAGATCTACCCAATGCTGGGCATCTTGTATTTTGGCATTGCTGATCGAAAGCCCCAGATTTCCCGTAGCTCCCAGATGCTTCTTGGACAAGATGTTCGCGACAGGATCATTTTCTGATACGTTCTCTGGATTTTTAGCAACCTGCTTATAGGCGTCTCTGAAAGGCACGCCTGAACTAGTTAATTTTAACACCTGATCGGTAGCGAATAACTCGGGGGTAAATGCGTCGATACAGACCTCTTTATCAACTTGCAGTTCAGAAAGTATCTGAAAAAATACTCTTAAAGACATTCCGGTAATCTCCAACCCCTGCATTACGGGTCTTTTGGTTTCTTGGAAATCCCTGTTATAGCCTGAAGGAAGCGCCCTAACAATTTCTAGATTTTGAAATAGCAGTCCTTGTAATACAGCTGATTTGGCCCTAATGATCTCAAGAGGACAGGGATTCCTCTTTTGAGGCATCAAACTGCTTCCTGGACAAAATTTCTCTGGCAGTACAAAATAACCAAATTCCGGAGCGCTAAAAATAATGATATCTGTTGTGGCTTTACTTAAATCGTTCATGATTTGTACTAAAGCATGCAGTACAGCAGCTTCAAACTTTCCTCTGCTATTGTTTGCATAAAGCACATTGTTTTGCACAGCATTAAATCCCAAAAGGTCAGTACAATACTGCCGATCAATTGGTATTGAAACTCCATAGCTTGCTGCAGAGCCTAATGGACATTGATCGATAAGGCGAAAAGTTCCTTGCAGCAATTGGATATCATCTAAAAGCGATTCCGCAAAAGCCCCTGCCCATAGCCCAACAGATGAAGGCATCGCACGTTGAAAATGGGTTCTCCCGGGTATCGGCACTGCGTGGTTT
>JACCVN010000467.1 GCA_013698165.1 Parachlamydiaceae bacterium
TCGTTACCGACCGGAAAGCTGCGCACCCTATCGGGGAATTTTTCGGCGACTTCTTCGATGTCTATACCGCCATCCGGAGAGGCAATTAAACGAATCCGAGCGCTTTGACGATCGATGATCACAGCCATATAATATTCTTTATCGACATCAACAAGGGAACTGATCATCAAAGTATGGGAGACTACACCTTGCTTGCCAGTTTGATTATTGATGATTCTCATTCCCAAAAGCTGCTTAGCGTAATTTTCGATTTCTTGTCTTGTACGCGCCAACTTCACGCCGCCCGCTTTACCGCGTCCTCCGGCGTGAACCTGAACCTTTAAGACTGCAGAGTCCTCTAAATTCAAGGTCATTAGCGCTCCGGGGAGTTCGGCAAGATGTGAAATAACAGCAAAGTCGGGAACTGGGATGTTAAATTCACGCAAAATTATCTTAGCTTGGTGCTCATGGGTATCCATCGATGCCTCTAATATAAAAGTTTCAGAATTTCTGAGTTTTTTGTTATACTCTCTTTCACTCGACTTTATGATTTTTAAGGTTGTGTTTAGCACCCTCTTAAAAATCATAAAGTCGAGTTTCATTAAGGAGCAACTGCTAATGCTAAATTTCCTAAAGTCCAGCTACAATAAAGTAAAAGCGGCGCTTTCAACAACAGGTTCGCTCTTAGGGAGTAAGCTGCGTGCGCTTTTCTCTAAGCAGATCGACAGCCATGCTTTGGAAGAACTTGAAAAGCTTCTATATGAAGCTGATCTCGGGGTCCAAACAGCTTCTGATCTCACGCAAAAAATTAAAGAGTTACACGCCAGCAACCCAAGTATGAAAGGCGATGACTTTATCGCTGCCATTCGTAAAGAGATCCTGGATATTCTTAAGGTTCCTTCGATTGACCCGCACCTAGCCAGTATTTCACCATATATTATTTTAATTGTTGGAGTCAATGGGAATGGCAAGACGACCTCCGTGGCAAAGCTGGCCAAAAAATATCAGGACAACAATAAGAAAGTGCTCGTGGCCGCAGCGGATACCTTTCGGGCTGCAGCCGTGGAACAGCTTGAAATGTGGGCCCACCGTCTAAAGGTCGATATCGTCAAAGGTGTGGCCAAGAGCGATCCTGCTTCAGTCGTGTTTGATGCTGTTAATGCAGGTAAAGCGCGTCATTCTGACATTGTGATTATCGATACTGCGGGAAGGTTACATACAAAAACGGCATTGATGCAAGAGCTCGATAAAATTAAGCGGTCCTGCAAAAAGCTAGTGCCCGATAGCCCCCATGAAACATTGCTTGTGCTAGATGCCACAACCGGTCAAAATGCGATCGATCAAGCCAAAACATTTCATCAATTTACTCCTCTCACCGGGCTAATTCTCACTAAACTCGATGGCACAGCCAAGGGCGGAATTGTCATAAGCATCCAGCGCCAATTGGGCATCCCTGTCAAATATATAGGCGTGGGTGAAGGGATTGATGATCTGGAAGTCTTCGATGCTGAAACTTATGTCGATACCCTTTTGGGTATTGAGAGCAACAGTTCTCGTTAAGTGAGGTTGAAGCCGTGAATGGGGCGGCAGAATATAGCCAATATATCTTGGGAGCCACTACCAGTTTTAACGCAAAGACCCAAAGGTGCAAAGAAACGCAAAATCCTAAAGTCGAGGCTGTGAGCTCTGTGGTTATTAAATTGCGTTCTGGAGACCCCTCCTACAAGACGCTGGAGCCTACATAATACCCTTAACTTTAAATTCCTTCATTGTCTCATGTACTCTTTTCCATTCTTGCTGTTCGCCTGGGTTCCATGCTTTCTTAACAAATCTTCCAGGTGAAGAGATGTGACCAGGTGAAGAGATGTGATTAGTCTTCCCATTTTCATCCCGATAAATTACCGCATACACACCAAAATTGAGTAAGTATTTGAGGTAATATTCCTTGGGAATATACTTTTCAAAAATAGATTCAATTTCATTCATCATTTCCTTTTTATTCTTTATTTTAAACAGGAGCTCATTTTTTAAAAGGTCAAGAGATCCGAAAGGAAGTTTTTTTATAAAAGCATCTTTAAGTTGCTGCTTTGGGCAATTTAATGAATTATCAACAGGAACGCCAAGACTTTTGGCTACCAATTTCCAAAGATAATTGTTTGAAGTTAATCTTACTGTTTTTTTATTAATTTGGATGAATCGATTTAGGTCTTTTAATGGTAAGATGGCGCAAAGTTGAGCCAAAAATGGTTCGGGAAGATTGGGAAGATTCAATGGAAAAATGTGCTCCATTGATTGATCAATAATTTCTTGAGTCTCTAATAGGATCTTTTGAGCATCAAGATAACATTCACCTAGATTAGGATTCAAACAAAGTAAAGCGGCACTTTGCTTCGGTCCAAGTTGAATCGTAACAAAGTGACCTTTTTTGAGGATTTGGCATTTCTCAATATTTTTGATTTCGAAATATTGAAACCGCTCTTCTAATACGTTTTTCGCTGATTGATATGTAGACTTAGATTTGAAACAGAGATGAATTTGAAAATCTTTTTTATATCCTTTAATTGTCGCCTGACCGCCATCGCCGCAGAGCTGATCCAAATTTGTTTTTAAAGCATTTGGATCTCTTTTTTCTACACTTATTTTTAGACTTTCAAGGGCAGATTGAAGATTTGAAACGATAGCATTAGGCTGCGGCCCTATATTAAAATAAGTTTTGGAAGAAGAAATAAAAGCACCTAATCTATTCATAGTATACTCGCCATGTGGGTAAGATAATAACCAAAAAACCAATATACTACATTACATGATTTTTTAACAGTTTGTTAGCCCTTGGGGTTTTTAGAGATCAATTCCTAGGTTTTAAATCAATTTTTCTCTACTTAAATTACTTTATTACTACCAAGTTCGCATCGGGTGTTCGTTTGCCATCCCAGCCGTGTCCTTTGCGAATTTCCAGGATACGTGTTTGCAATTGATCACTATCCGGTGGTTCAGCTTCAACAAAAAATTGTTCTAAATTTAATTGACTCCTATCAAAAGAATCCGTTTTAGGGGTTATCTGGAAGCTGTCATTTTTAAAAAAGTTCAGAATGAGAGCCAAACCTGGTTAAAAATAAATTACCATCTTCTACTTTATAAATTAGTAGAAGATCGTTTTTGACATGACATT
>JACCVN010000495.1 GCA_013698165.1 Parachlamydiaceae bacterium
ATTGTATTATGCCCCGAATGGGGCTAATTGTGTAGCGGGTAGGGAACAGGCCTTGCCTGCCCCCCCCGTTGTCGCAAAAGGGTCAATTCCCTTTATTTTTCCATCATGAAACGTTTCGATCAATGGGCGACCCCAATTTGTTTACCCTTGCGGGAGTACCATCTAGTGATCGCATGTTGGCATGCTATGACACATCCTACCAATCCTCTTCTAGCTATATGTTTATTTTTCAGTTTGAAGTGATGAGTTCGTCTTTTGGACTTATATTTCATCCACCTCAGTCGCTCCCTGATCCAGTTGTCAGTTCGCCTGAAATATTCTATTGCTTTGGAGAATCCAGTGCAGAAATAGTTCACAGTTCCACGTATGACTTGGTTTAATTTCTCAATAACCTTTGCATCCAAATTGTGGGATCGCGTAGTTAATTCCTTGATCTTCTCTTCGAATTTCTCTCTTGACTTCTGTCGCATTGCAACCTTTCTTGAGCTGATATCAAACCCCAAGAATTGGAAGCCCTTCGACATTGAAGAAATTTTTGTTTTCTCAGGACTACATTCTAATCCCAAATCTGCTAGAATTTCTTTCGTGAGAGTCAATGCATCTTTCGCTTGGTTATGGGTTTTGCATAATATGACGAGGTCATCGGCATATCTAACAAATTTTAACCCTGCTGCGTCTAGCTGCCAGTCAAGGTAGTTAAGAACGACATTTCCAAGTAAGGGAGAAATTACCCCGCCTTGTGGCACCCCTGCTGTAGTAGGGGTGACCATGCCATTTTCTTCCACACCACACCTGAGAAATGTCTCAATGATGTCAAGAATATTACCGTCCGCGATTTCAGACCGAAGCATCGTCAGGATAATGTCATGAGGGATATTGTCAAAGAATCCTTTGATGTCAATGTCCACTACATGCGTATATCCTTGTTCAGTGTATTTTATTACACGTTCGACGGCTTGATGGCAATTTCGGTCTGCTCTGAAGCCAAACGAGTTATCATGAAATTGAGGTTCAAAGATTGGATCAATAAGGCGACGGATCGTCTCTTGTGCCACTCTTGTATCAATCGTGGGTATGCCTAAAGGTCTTTTTTTCGAAGTATTCCCTTTTGGAATATATACCCTCCTTAGTGGAGGGCATTTATATTCCTTTCTGGTTTTAAGCCTTCTCAGAAGATCAGGGAGATTTCTCTCTATGTTCTTTTCATAGGACTTAACAGTCATCCTGTCGACTCCAGCCGCCCCTTTGTTGCGCCTTACGGCCTTCCAGGATTGCCTTAGGAGTTCAGGCGTGATCCTCCCAGTAAGAGAGTGTACTTTGAATTTTTTTGGCCTTATTTTTAACATGTTTTGCTTCTCATAGATGTTTATACTGAAATGATTTCTTTAACCCACGGGTAGAGGTTTTGTTTAGCGGTTTCAGGCTTACTCTGAAAGATAGAGAGCAGGATATGTTTTTGAGCCATTTCCATACGCCTAGTTGCTAATAGTTTCCCCATGCAGCATTATTGTCTTCATCTCACAAATCGGACCTCCCTTTCAATTCCCTTAGGGGAACCTACATTTGGTCGGGCTGATCTCCCCGAAGAATGACGCCGAAGCGACTCAGGCATTCATCCGTTGCGTAACGGCACCTTTCGGTAATACCTTATAGTGACGCTTGCTTGGATAAACTCCAAGACAACGTGGGATTCTCATTGGTCAGTATGCTTCGCCATTTTCTCTAGATGACAACGACCGATATACTTATATTATCTAAATAGGTTAACCGAATTTACCTATTTGGAAGGTCTCAAGCAGACCCCAGCGCTTCGTTCAGGCTACGGAGACTCGCGCATAATATCAGCCGTAATATCGCCACCCTCCAGAGTATATTTACCTGGCCCCTTCGACTTCTCACCTTGGAGTAGTTTCCTACCTTGCTGTGATAGCTGGCTGCGTACCTTACCTAAGTAAGTTCGAGTAAATATTTCCATACAAGTTCGGACTCGCATGGGTAGGATTTGATGATTTTTTTTCCTTTTCTTTTCACCTCACCGTTTAAGACTAAGCAAAACATACCTGCAATTCACGCGTAGCCCGTAGCAAGGCTTGCGAGCGATAGCGAAGATAGCCACAGCTACGGGTATGCAAAAAAAGCCCTCATATCCTTGACAAGGGTTCTTCTCTTTTAATGCAAATTTAGGATTTAAAAAAATTGGATAATGGTAAGCCTTATGCAGTGACTATAGTGCTACTGCATTCGCGGCTAATAACCAAATCTTGGGTATAGCACCCTTCCCCTTAAAAGTCCTAATGGCGAGACAGAACACAGAGAGGGGATAGATGTGAGATTGGATTCCATTAATTGTACCTTGCCCATGTCGTCCATTCCGCACAAATACCGTCCGGGAAGGGAAAATGTATCGTTTTGCATAAGGCACTATAAGCCGATGTCAAAAATCGGGGGATTAATCATCTGGTATTTCCCTAACTCTGTGAAAAAAGCTCATTGTTGGCTCGTCATAAGCTCGGTACTCACAGCCATTTCCCCGAAACCTAAATGATCCAGATATTCCTTAAAAGTCCATTTTAAATCCTCTTTTGGAATAGACCTAAGCAAATCGAAGATGGGTTCCAATCTGTGCAAGAGAATAGAGCGGTCTTGGGCA
>JACCVN010000499.1 GCA_013698165.1 Parachlamydiaceae bacterium
AAATGATCCGTCGCTGCCAACTACTTTTTAGAGCTTTAAGATACAGGTAAAATATCAGCTAAGCGTATGGCTCCAATTGCTTTAAAAGAAATCAACTCCTATACTATTAAGCATATACTCGACATAGCTTAATCCCGAGGCTTTGGCGCAGCCGAAATTTCTTAGATTAAGCGTATGTAAAATACCCCAGAAACAATTCCTTGAAGGATCTGACATGTTAGATATCAACCTCATCCGCAAAAATCGGGAACAGATAGAACAGAAACTGCGCTATAAAGACCCCACCATCTCCTTAGATCTCGTTTATGAATTGGATGTAAAGCGTAGAGAGCTGCAGACAAAAGTACAAAACCTTAAAGCCTCTCGCAACGAAAATTCCTTAAAAATTGGCGACTATAAGCGTAATGGGAAAGATGCTAGTGAGCTGCTTCAATTAGTCGCAAGTTTTGCAGAAGAAATCCATCAATTAGATCGCGAGCTTGCAAAAACTGATGCTGAATTTGCATTAGAACTTTCGAAGCTGCCAAATATCCCGATGGATGACATAAAAATCTCTTAAGACCCTAAAGAGAATGTGGTCATCAAAGAGTTTAAAGAAAAACCTGTCTTTAATTTCCCCTTTAAAAACCACGTAGAGCTCAACGAAAGGCTAAATTTATTCGACTTCAAAAGGGGCGCAAAGATCTCGGGTTCCGGATGGCCGGTCTATCGCAATCTTGGCGCACGGTTGGAATGGGCTTTGATCAATTATATGATCGATACTCAGCTAAAGCATGGGTTTCAACAATTTATGCCTCCTCTACTCGTCAAAGAAGAAACTGTTTTTGCCTCGGGCCAGCTTCCCAAATTTGAAAATCAACAGTTTAAGATTACCGACGCCGATTATAACCTATACCTTATTCCTACTGCTGAAGTGCCTCTAAATGGAATGCATATCGATGAAATTTTAGACAGTGCCGAACTACCTCTAAAATACATGGCATACACTCCTTGTTTCAGGCGAGAAGCAGGGGCAGCAGGTTCGCAAGAGCGTGGTTTGATTAGGATGCATCAATTTAACAAAGTCGAGATGTTTTGCTTTACGCATCCTGAGGAGAGCATGAAAACCTTTGACTGGATGCTCTCATGTGCTGAGGAAGTGCTTAAAGGGCTTGAGCTGCATTACCGATCGGTCCTATTAGTATCCGGTGATATGTCCTATGCTGCTGCCAGAACTGTGGATGTGGAAGCTTGGCTGCCGGGTCAAAATCGCTATTATGAAGTCTCTTCAGTCTCTAACTGCACAGATTTCCAAGCCCGACGCTCTAGCATCCGTTTCCGTGGCAAAGAGGACGACAAAACGCAATTTGTGCATACATTGAATGGTTCGGGTCTTGCTACATCAAGGCTGATGGTCGCATTGCTTGAAAACAATCAGAATGAAGATGGCTCAGTGAACATCCCATTAGCCTTGCAGAAATACCTTGGGGGCATTAGCAAACTTCTGCCAGAAGATTAATAAAATGACTTCTGCGGTGAACCTAGAAACATTTATCAATACTCCTGGACTCATTTTCGATGTTCGCAGTCCAGGAGAATTTTTCCAAGGCCGTATTCCAACGGCTCTTAATTTACCCCTCTTCAGTGACAATGAAAGATCCCAGATAGGTACACTCTACAAGCAAGTAAGCCGCCAAAGCGCTATCGAAAAGGGACTTGAGATTGTCGTCCCAAAGGTTTCAGAACTCATTGATTTCGTTGTCTCAGCAGTTCCTAAAGGCTCAGTAAAAATTCACTGTTGGCGTGGAGGAATGCGCAGCGCATCAGTAGCCCTAATGCTTAATTCTGTAGGATTAACAACATGCACTTTACAAGGTGGCTACAAATCATTTCGGAAGTGGGCACTAAAAACCCTTACAACTCCTTATCAGCTCCATATTCTGGGAGGTATGACAGGTTCCGGAAAAACTGCAATTTTACAGGAGTTGAAAAATCTGGGAGAACAAGTACTAGATCTTGAAAGCCTTGCAGGGCATCGTGGGAGCACCTTTGGAAATTTAGGACTCTCTTTACAACCTACCAATGAACAGTTTGAAAATGAGATCGCAATGCAATGGCACTCCTTTGACCCCAGCAAACCTGTATGGATCGAAGATGAAAGCCGTACGATAGGGAGCTGTAAAATCCCTGATAATATTTTTAATGCTATGAAAAATTCGCCCTTCTTTCTGATTGAACGTCCGTTGGATGAACGCCTAGAGCAGATTAAAAATGACTATTGGCAGCACTCTTTACAAGATTTAATCTCCTGTGCACAAAGATTGTCAAAAAAGCTTGGGGGCCTTAGAACTAAGGAGTTGATTACCTATATTGAACAATCAGCCTTTAAAGAGGCCACCGTTCTCCTACTTGAATATTACGATACGACCTATAATCACGAAATGAAACGAAGAGAGCCGGCGATCAATAGACTTACAGGCGAAAAATTAAGTAATTATGCATGGGCAAAGAAGTTAATATACTCCAAAGAGCTGAATCGGAGAAATTTCGGCTGTGCGGAAAGCCTCGGGGATAAGCTCATAAAATGCCCTGTATTATATACTACAGGGCCTTTTAATTGAGCTCAGCCGCGAGAGCTTTCGCGTTGCCCAAATTCTCAGATTCAGCTATGTTGAGTATATATGAAAGATCGAAATAAAATTGACAAACTGGCCACTTTCTTAAATGATTCCCCCACTGCATGGCATGCTGTTGACAACTTAAAAAAAATCCTCACAACTAAAGGTTATCAAGAAATCAAAGAAAGCGATCGCTGGCGTCTAAAAAAGGGCGGCCGTTACTTTGTATGCCGCAATGGCTCTTCGCTTTGTGCCTTTGCTGTTCCGGATCGGAAGCCTCTTCGAGCCACAATCATTGGATCCCATACAGATAGCCCTGCTTTGAAGCTGAAACCTAATCCGGAATACAGAAAGGAAAATAT
>JACCVN010000505.1 GCA_013698165.1 Parachlamydiaceae bacterium
ACGGCGCCGGCGTAGCGTTCTTCAAGGTCTTTCCAGTTGATGATATCCCAAATGGCTTTTACATAGTCTGCGCGCACGTTTTTGTACTGAAGATAGTAGGCGTGCTCCCAAACGTCGATACCCAAAATAGGCACAAAACCTTGTGTGCTCAAAGGATCTTGGTTTGTGCAAGTAGTGATCTTAAGACACTTTTGGCCTTTATTGCAGCCAAGCCATCCCCAACCGGAACCTTGTATTGCGACTGCTTTAGCGCTGAAATCTTCGATGAACTTATCGATTGAGCCCCATTTCTCTGTGATCGCCTTATTTAAAGGACCGCTTGAGTGTGCTCCACCACCATTATTTTTTGGCGCTAAGTTAGTCCAAAAAATTGAATGGTTAACATGTCCACCGCCATTAAACTTAATTGCTTGTTGCAGAGCGACCATTGCTGGCAGGTCATTTTTCTTTTCAGCTTCGGCATATTGCTCTAAGGCCTTATTGAGATTTGCAACATAAGTAGCATGATGCTTATTGTAATGAAGATTCATAATTTCTGCGCTAATTACCGGTTCTAGAGCATCCAAAGCGTAGGGTAAAGCGGGCAACTCATATTTCTGGGTCATAAACACTCCTTAATAAATTTTGATTGGCAATTCCTATGACCAATCCCATTCTACAACTTCGTCATCTCCCAAGAGAGGCCCAAAGTGTGGCTTTACGGTTTTGATCAAGGAAAACTGCTCGTGGCATTGAGAACATTCTACATCTTTAACATATTTTCCAAGCCGATATAGATAATCTTCGCGGCTTTCAATAATATATCCACATTTCGGACATCGGTGATATTGTAAAATTAAATCCCAAGTATGGGTGCCTTTTTGGGTCATCTACAAACCTATTTGTTCCGGCCTTTAAAATATCGGGTTATAGACACCATGAAATTCGCTATCAATCCCTTTTTCTTGGGCATTGGAGGGACATGGTATGAAAGTCCCCAGCCATTTAAATCATGCATCTCGCATCCGATAATTCCATGGCTTGGTTCAACAATGTCTTTTTTCAAATTGCTATCGACAGGATAATCGCGATAAAACTTAGGCCACATATTATTCTCCCCGATTGATCTGCGATAGTAGAGGCGGTAGCATCTCTAATGCTTGCTCAGCACGTCGATCCCAGTTATGCTCTTGTTGCACTTTGGCCACCCCCTTTGCGACAACTTCTTGACGAAGATTTTCATCTGATAAGTAGCGATGCACTAACTCTCCAGCCTGATGCCATTTTCCAGGAGCATAAAGGGCGATATCTTCTTCATTAATAAAATGGTCTAACCAAAAAATATTTCCCGCGGTAATTGGCAAGGCTCCCGATCCCAAAGCTGTAAATACACGTTCATGTGTTCCCTGCTTGAAAAAGGGCATGCTATTTAAAGCGATCTTACTTTTTTTTAGGATCTTCAAAGACTCTGTAAAGGGGACTGATGGATGTAACTTGACATTTTTACAATCCCCCAAATAATGGTCCCAGCCAAGGCGATTAACGTCCATCTCTTGGGAAGTTTCACCAAAAACATGCACTGGGACATCTTTGATCGCCCTTATCAATTCGACCCTTTCTTTACCGCGAGTATAGTAGTCAACATAATAAAAAAGAGTAAAGAAATCAATACCCGAAGGGGAGAGCAAAGAGCGATTCCAAGACGTCACAAGAGCTTCGGCAATTGAAGTTGTCGTATCTGTCAATACAATATCGATAGCTTCGTCCAGCATATTATTCACTTCGGGAGAATGGCGGTCCTGCCACGATTGGCGCAAACCCTCATAGTCGTAGCAGCTGCCGAAAAAAACAACATCGTAGGGTTTATGCTCATCGCCTTGGCCATTCAGATTACGTTCGACAGCATGCGGAAAGAAGAACACTCGGCTATCTGTAGCAGAGGAGAGTTGTTGGCAATCGCCCATATCTACACATGAAACAATGGAATAGGGGCTATGAGCGAGGCCCATATTGTAAATCACCGGATCAACAAGTATCGACCAATGGGGAATCTTCAGCTCATCCCAAAGATAGTGCTGCTCTGAAAGAGGAAGTATAGTATTGAATGAGCTGGTAAGAGTGGGCTTAAAGTTGTAGATACGCTTAATTGTTTCGAGATCTACGGCTGCCTCTCCGGCATCGATTATCAGGGTTTCAATCCCCTTGCGCTCTAAAGCTTCAGCAAATTTAAGTGCAAAATGCCGCTTAGATTCATACAAATTGTAATTGCTGATGAGGCAAATACGATCAATGGTTGGAACAATGCCCATAGTCACTCCTAACTTTCTAGCTTTAGGCTAGGGTGTGCATTTTGTTAATGTTTTGGCAAAGAAAAGTCACTCGGGATTGAACGATTGAAAGTGCCCCAATATTGTATAATATTAGGGCACTTTCAATCGTTCAATCCCGAGAACTTTTCAAAGCCAAAACACTAACAAAATGCACACCCTAGCCTTAGGCTAGCAATCTTATTAATTTTTTCCTAAGAAATTTGAATGAAGGAGTCTGACTTGGAATATACTCGACATAGCTGAATCTTCTCAGATTCAGCTATGTCGAGTATAGACTACATTTTATCGACGACCTTTAGGCCCAAAATTTCTAAACCCTGCTTCATAGTACGGGCAGCCGCTTCACATAGGAGCAAACGAGAACTTTGAAATTCGGAACCTTCGACACGGCAATCGCGAAAAAATGCATTAAATTTATCGGCGAGGTTATAAAGGTAATCTGTTAAGCGATGCGGCATCAGTTCATCGGCTAAAAGATTTAGAGTTTCATCAAATTGTAAAATCTGAAGAGCAAGAGCCACCTCAGAAGGGTGCTCTAAAGTTATATGTTCACTGCCAATCAATGAATCGACATTGACGTCGACTTTACGTTTAATCCCCGCGATGCGTACATAAGAATACATTAGATAAGCGGCGGTATTCCCTTCAAAACGCAGCATTTTGTCATAACTAAATACATAGTCGCTCACTCGATGGCTTGAAAGATCTGCATATTTTATCGCCCCAATCCCAAGAGCATCGGCTAACTTCTGACGCTCATCAATGGGAAGTTCCGGAGAACGTTCGATGAGAATTTTTTCTGCAAAGTCTGTAGCGGCAGTCAAAAGATCGATCAGTCTTTCTGTCTCTCCTGAACGCGTACGAAATTTCTTTCCATCATTTCCTAATACAAGTCCAAAAGGTACGTGGTCAACTTTAATTTTTGCACGATCAAGATAGCCAGCCATTTCCGCCACTCGAAAAACCAGCTGAAAATGCAATGCTTGGCCGGCATCGGTGACATAAATTAAGCGGTCAGCTTTCTCTTCGTCAATGCGCTGCCGAATTGTCGCCAAATCTGTGGTATCATAGTTGTAACCGCCATCAGACTTTTGAACCATGAATGGCATCGGATTGCCTTCTCGATTTGAAAACTCTTCTACAAAAACACATTTGGCCCCTTCAGAAAGGGTAATGAGATTTTTCTTTTCCAGCTCAGCTACCGTGGCAGCAAGCACAGGATTGTAATAAGATTCGCCCCGTTCAATTAGTGTCACTCCCAGCAAATCATAGATTTCCTGATATGCCTTACGGGAGATCTCGCAAATAATTTCCCAGCCCCTTAGGCTCTCAGGCTGACCTTTCTGCAAGGCAACAACTTCCAACTGCGAAGCCTTTTTAAAGTCGGGATCTTCATCAAACTCCTTTTTTGCGGCTCTATACCAGCCTACAAGTTGGGGTAGGGAGGCTTCTGATTCACCATTAATTACTGCCGGAACATTCTTTTTAATGTAAGCGATAAGCATTCCAAAAGCAGTCCCCCAATCGCCAATATGATTGATCCGAAGGACATCATGACCAAGAAATTCAAACAAATTCGCTAAACAATCACCGATGATCGTCGAACGTAAATGCCCCACATGCATCTCTTTTGCTACATTAGGAGAAGAAAAATCGATGACAATCCGCAAAGGAGTTTTAGGTAATGAAATTCCAAGGTGAGGTTCAGTAATAATGCTATCAACTTTCTGACTAAGATATTTTGGGGAAAGTGTGATATTCACAAATCCCGGTCCGGCGATCTCCAATTTTTCAATCATTCCATCTTTATCGACATTGGCAACAATCTTTTCTGCAATCTGACGCGGCGGTAACCCTAACAGCTTTGTTAACTTCATGGCAGAATTGAATTGATAATGCCCGAATTTCTCTTGAGTGCTCTGTGTGACTTCAAAAGGGATATCTTGTTTATCTTTTAGCTCGGGAAAAGCTGCTAAGGAAGCTTCTGTGAATTTCTGTAAAATTTGGCTATGGATCATGTTTATCCCTAAAGATGTAGATGCAGGGGTGGGAGAAATTAGTGCCGTTTGGTGAGCAAAAGTAGATGAAGCTCCCCAAAAGGAATGCGTCGACTTCGTTCTGTATGATTAGTAAAATGCATTCAGATGTAATTATTGCAGCCAAGATCTTTTCTTGCAATATGGGAAACTAAGATACACTCGACATAGCTGAATCTGAGATTCAGCTATGTCGAGTATATCTGAATTCTAAGATTTATAGTTTTCGAGACATTTTTTAAGATAGCTCAGCTGCTCATCCCACAAGGATTTATCTTCAACTGATTCTATAAGACGAAGTGCTTCACTAAATTCGATTTTAGCGTCCCACTTGTTCTGAATATTAACGTAGCATTCTGCGCAGAATAGCCATGAAGGGATATGTGAAAAATTAATTACATGACACACCGAATAAGCTTTAATTGCTTTCTCAAAAAAACCGCATTCCTGACAGCTGATCCCCAGATGATACCAGTAAGTAAATTCGGGAGAATTTAAGGTCGTAAGTAAAACAGTCAGAGACATTGATACGGCAAAATTTTCTTCGGCATATTTTTTTTTGCCGATGGAATGAATGGCATCCATGCCTTTCTGGGTCATTCCTAATATGGGAAATAATACCTCTGGAGTTTCTTCTTGATAAGTGAGCTTGCTCAATTTTGACGAGGCTTCTACCATTTCCTTCGATAACAATCCCCATTCCTCTTCAGAAAGATATCGTTTTCCATCTTGCATAATACAACGGACAGCTTGATTCAAAAGATTTTGCTGTTCTTCCATACGAACAGCTGTTTTAAATGCCTTTTTAAGGTGAATTTTCGCTTGCTCTTTCGTTAATATTTTAGAAGTGGCGGTATATGCTTCAATTTCTTCTTGGACATATTCGTCTGCAAGCTTGTCTAAGGCCGTATCGTATTCGGGATCATCAAACAACTCATGAGATGGAAAACTTCCATCCCCATGCAGTTGGCTCATCAATAGTGGATTTGTCATTACAAGTATCTCCTATTCGGTGGCTAGTCCTCAATGAGAGTTGTAAGAATCATTTTATAAAATTAAAAAGCGTTTTTAAATTTTTAATTAAAGACTTATTAAAACCTCAATTAATTATTTAATTCTCTTTTAAACACACCCAAACAATTCTAACAACTTTCATTAAAGAGTATACTGCTCTTATATTTATTCTAAAACATTTACTATTTTTAAATACATAGTTAATTAAAAAAATAACTTAAAAAACATTTTTTAAATAAACGATTTCTGTGCTATAATAAGGAAAAGAGACGGTTTAATGTAAAATTATAATATGAGGACTTATGTCAACTTCACCTATTCAAGGGCGCGGGGCTCCTGATTTTCATCAACAACCTATCAGACAAGCTGGCGGTGAGATCACTCCCTTAGCGACAGCGAGAAAAGATGAAATAAAGAATTCTTCGACAGGAGAAGCCCCCAAGGCTAGAGGCGGAACAAATGTGGAATCCAGTTCCAGTTTATTGAAACTCGAGAAATGTCTAGAAGAAAACAAAAGTACTAAAGTATTTAATGCTTATGTATTTAGTGAAGGGAATTTAGATTCTCGATCGCTACATGCAAGTGATATTACAACCAAGCATAATTTAAAAGCTGGTTTTAAAGAGGTTAAAACGCCAAGCACAAACGGTTAGAATAAACGACTGAACGACAATAAGGACATTAACGA
>JACCVN010000510.1 GCA_013698165.1 Parachlamydiaceae bacterium
GCCAGGTGATATAGCTCATAACAAAGGACATAAGCTACTTAATATAAACGTGCCAACGGAGGAAGGGTTTGGCGGAGATGAGCTCGTTCCAGCCCATCATCCAGGATTGATGATTGATGCCATGCAGAACAATCCAGATAAAATCATTTCGTTGTCTATGAATCCCGGAGCCAAACATGTTACTGATTGGTGGAATGGGGAAGAGTCTCAAGAGACTGTCATTAGATTCCTTAATCGAACCGAATTAAGGCAACCCATATTTTAAATGTTTTCTTACAAGCCTTTGATTTAACATAGAATGTTTTTGTTATTAGTGTTTTTCCTCACCAATACCTTCTTTTAGATAACACATAAAGTTGGCGCCTGGTAGCCGCGAGAGGTGCTGGAAATGTAGCTCGCTACGTCTCGCAGCAGGCGGCAGCGACGCGAATGTGCTTTTTTTGCTCAATTTTATACCTGCTGTGAGACGCCGCAGGCAACAATTTCCTCCCCTCCCGCTTAGAACAGGTATTTTTCAATGTCCAATGATATAGAAACTGGTATTGCAGATTTTTAGTATAATCTATCAACAATTTTGGTTGTCTAATATTTCAATGTTTGTTACACTCTATTCTAATAAAAGCAATTAGCTAATATAAAATATGTTTTACAAGCGACTAGTGTATTTATTTTAAGGGGACAAAAATGGATTGTTTGAATAATTTATCAAAAAGTATTTCAGAGTACTTTTCTAGCTCAGGAACGACCATTGAGACTGTGCCAGCCACGGATGATACTCCAGACTATAGCTTTTCATGGAAGACAAAGGTTTTAATCATTTCGACGGTAGCCCTTGCAGCCATTGGGATTGCAGGTGCCGCGTTGATACTGACTGGCCTAACTTCGCTCGTCGGTGCAGGAACACTTCCAGCTTCACCTTTACTTTTATTAGTATTGTTTCCACATTTCATTTTAATGGCAGGTGTGGCCGCGAGTTTAGTGGCATTAGAGTGTTGTCTTAATCGAATTTGAATTCTATAATTCGTTGTTGACTTTTCTGCCCCTCAGCTAAGACAGTTAAAATTTGTCTTGCCTTTTGAATGAATAGCCTATATAGGTGTTGAGTAGAAAATGTAAAAGTTCTAATTTGCGTTTACTTAAATGTTAAACGACTATGTTTTTATGGCAGCCTTCTATATGATATAAGAAGGCATAAGAGTTAATAAAGAGTGTTTAAATAAAAAAATATTGCTATAATTTTTAATTACTAGCGTTTATTTGGAGTATAATGGCAATGGGTATTGGTTTAAAATTGGATTATGCGTTAAACATAGAGAAATATTCCGTAAAGAATGCACTGACTTATGGCATATTCCAAGGGCACTTCCGGGAAGCTTTTTATAAAAAAGACTCGTCATATGGTCGTCGTTTCGTTCATTTTTTAATTGTTGTGGCAGAACTTGTGCCAATAACGGCAATTTTTGAATTGATAATTGTCAAAGGATTTGCCTCATTATGTGAAAAAAATACCGCGCCTGTGAAAAAATCCTCTCTACTTGCCACTCTAACTCAAAACACCTCTAGGAATGTTTGCAAAGAACCTTCATACGAAACCCTTCCAAATGCGTCTGAGAAAGCCAATATTGATTATATTATTACAACCTTTGCAACATCCTATGTTGCTAGTATCTTATGGAATAAAAAATCTCTTCTTAAAGCTTATTCTGACTTGGCTAGAATCCACCCATTGCGATTTATAGCTTATGTTTATGATGATAAAGATCTAAAAGCAAAGATGTCCTTGATGAAAAGAAGGCGTCCAATTTCATTATTTAATAAAACATTCTCAATATGGAACAAATTTATATTGTTGATGTCATATAGACTCACAAGTCACATGACTGATCGAAAAAAATTTGATAAGGATTATGCAGATTTTGCACGGCACTTGGAATTAAAGCCCCCCAAATCTTACCCCAGACCTGTTTCTACGTCCCTACCACAAGATAAACAGCACACAAAAGTGGATCTTGCTTCAAGTTTTATCTTTCCTATCGAAGAGAAGTTTTAATTTAAGGTGATATTTTTTTAAACTGTTGTTGTTCCCTAACTAATCTACTTGCTGACAATTCTAAATGCCCCCTCTCCCACAACAACAGTGAACTTGGATCGATTAAAAGTCTTATATCTGATGTGGTGTCTTTTAGCAGCGATAACGCAGCCACAGAGGCCAAAACTCGCAAGTTTCTGCAGCTAGAAATGTAGCCTGCAGATTGCGAGAGTTAAGGTTTAGCACTTCCCCTCTATGGGTTGGCTTGGAAAGGCGATACACCAACCAATGGCCATTCATGCTCAGATTTTCATTCGCAAATGGCGGCCGCGCGTAATATCTGATAAGGCGTTCCAGACCCGCCCTGTTGCATAGTTGGATTTTAACCTTCGCATCGAGAGAGAAACTGCTATTCTCATAGCGCAACATTTTTTCTTTAGACTCTTTATCAAACCAGCCGCTTTTGCCAAATATCTTAGCACGCGGTCACGGATAGCTTCCTGAGGTCTCGAACACCATCCAATGTAAGAATGGCTCATGAAACTGAAGTTGCCCGCCATCCCCAAAAGACACAATCAGCCATGACAAGATGGAAATGAGGATGGAGATTAAGATTCCATTAAAGCATTTCAGAAAAGGATTTACCGTAAACCTTAAGAAATTTGAGGTTTATACGCTGATCCTACACCGAAGTTGATAACCAGAT
>JACCVN010000532.1 GCA_013698165.1 Parachlamydiaceae bacterium
CAAAGCCCCGTGGTTTGCCGATCGTAAAAGAGGCTGTATTGACTAATACAACTCCTTTTATGATCGACAAACCACGGGAGCTTTCACGCTAGAAATATTCGAAAATTCTACCTTGACAGTGTACTAGTACACTCAATGGGTTACAAGTTGATTAATCGATTTTCATTTTAAGGTTAACTTATGATTTTTATACCACTGAACGGGATCCTTTTTTAAAGCCTGCACCATTAATGGTAATGTCTCGTAGAGATCTCTTTTAGGCGACCAATCCAACAGATTTTTAGCCAATGTGATGTCAACTTCGTAATGAGCATCAGCAATATCGATCATCCAAGGTTGTATAAAAGGTGTTGGATAAAAAGGAAGATGATTTTCAATCCAAACAACAGTTTTGGCAAAAAATTTAGGAACTGAATAAGTACTAAATTCCTTATGAAGAATCAATTTCCCTAGTTTTCTTTGGAGTGAATCATAAGAATATGATTTTGGTTCTCCCAAAATGATTACAACTTCATGGGGAAGGTCTTCTCTCTTCTGAACTGCGCTAAAAAAAGCTTCTGCTAAATCATCAAGGTGTAAGAAAGAATTTCCATGATCAATATTACCTGAAAAAAATTGCTTACGAAATTGTTTTTCATAAATTCTGCTAATTTGCTGAGAAATTGGAATCGAATTGCAGTAGTCATCATAACACCCTGCGATACGGAAAATGACTAAGTGGATATCCTCATTTTCATCATGTAAGCTTTGCTCTGTTATAACTTTTGATCTTGGGTATTCCCATCCAGGCTTTAAAGGTGAATCTTCAGCAATTTTTTCACCCAATTTACACTGCTCATAAACTAGTAAAGTGCTTGAAAATATGAATTGTTTTAGCTGAAAGTGCTTTTTAAAATTTCGAATTAACTTTTTCGTGCCTTCTATCGTAATGTCCTGGTACTTTTTCCAATCCTGATCTGCAAAACTGTAATAAGCAGCTAGGTGAATCACAGAGTCAATTTTTGAGCCAAATTTTTCCTTAATTTTTTCTAGGCATTGCTCGATACTCTCAGTAACATCCATTTGAAAATAGTTTTCGAATTCTACCTCTTCTGGAGCTTCATTGTCAGTGGCAATTATTGTGAATGAATCTGCAAATTTTTTAATGAGACGTTTTCCAATTCTTCCATTAGCACCTGTAATCAGGACAATAGGTTTTTCCATGATACCTCCATTAAGGACAAATTGCAGGCAAAAATCTAATTTTCTTAAATGTAAAACAATATGAATTGATTTAAAATATTTTATTGAGCTAGCTTAAACTTAAGAAAGGTGAATAAATGAAAAATTCTTACAGTATGGATGCCCATCCCTACCCATGGGATTATAATCCTTCCAGTTGGTCTCAGCGTATTAGAGTGGCTTTTTTAGCTTTTATAGCTTTAATAATCGCTATCTATTTAGGGTTATACCAATGGCAACTTATCGATAATGTTTGGGATCCCATTTTTGGAGAACAGTCTGCACGCGTGCTGACCTCTGACGTATCCCACCAAATGACAGAATGGATTCGCATACCCGATGCAATTTTAGGTGCTTGGGCATATCTAGGAGATCTCGTCTTCGCTCTAGCCGGTTCTACAAGAAGATGGCAATTTCGTCCATGGCTCGTGTTGCTTTTTGGCCTAGATGTCATTCCGCTTGGAATTGTAGGTGCTATACTTGTCATATTGCAGGGTGTCGTTATAGGCAGTTGGTGTTTTCTTTGTATTATTAGCGCTGTTATCTCATTAATTTTGGTGGTACTGGCTTACGATGAGGTTTTTACTTCCTACATATATTTATACCGCGTTTGGAAAAAAACACGAAATTTGAAAATTCTCTGGAAGACATTTTGTGGTACACCTTCAGAAGAAGCTAATGAAATAGCCAATAATATGGTGAGGTAGTCATGTGGGCAAGACATTTTGAAATATTTCTGGCTATCTGGCTTACGCTAGGTTGGCTCATTTTCCGATACCCTGAAGACGCTTCTCTATTAATGTTTCATGATTTTTTTATTGCGGCTATAATCAGCACTATCTCCTTACTGAGTTATAAATACAGGTACATTCACCTTCTTAATATATTTACAGCTCTTTGGCTAATAGCTATTGTCTTTGTAAGCAATACTAACATTTCTAACGCACCTTTTCAGAATTATATGCTCATTGGTTTAACTCTTTTAATATTCGCCATTATTCCTCCAAGGGCTTCATCACCTCCGAAGGAATGGGAAGATTTTATAGAAAAGAAACTTGGAAGTATAAAAGAGAGTAATCAATAAAATTAAGACGATTTTCTCTTTTACTTTACATATTAATATAAAGTCACATGAATAACTATTTCAGAGCTGTTATTTCTTTCTGTAGCTTCATTCTTAGCCTTGGTTTTATAACCATTGCTCAATCTCTTGAAGCTGTCAATATTCAAACTCTCGTCGACGGCCTGCATAGGGGGCAGCCACCATTCACCTACCCGTTGGATATAAAAGTTTTTAAAGGAAAATCTACCGATGAAGAGGTTATCCTCTGCTGTCATGGTTTTGGTGGTGATAGTTCCATTGCAAGCGTGGTTGCCTCATATCAAATTGTGCCGGCACACCTTGTTGGTTTTAATTTTCCGGACTATAACATCACAGCACGTAATCTCTCCCCTTCACAAGTGTCATACGGGTCTATTGATGAACTTCTCCCTGCGATTTATCTTCTCAAAAAGATGGCTGTAGAAGCTCAAGCGAATAAGATTTCATTATACGGGTTTTCTATGGGCGGAGGAGCAGTTGTCAATATTATAGCTGTTTTAAATACTTCACAGAACGACCAGCGGCTTAATTCAATTGGAGTGAGTCGCGAGGATAAACAAAAGATACTTGCAGCACTCCAAAAAGGTGTCATTCTTTTGGACGCACCCCTGAAGTCAATGGAAGAATATAACGCCGCTCATCCGGCTTATCAGGAAAATCCTCTTAATGTTTGGCAAACAAAGCGTTATCGTGAAAATGGGATGCGACCGATTGATGCCTTGGCTAAATGGCAAGGTCTAAATCTTTCTGTGGTCCTTTTTTTTCAAAATCCCGACGAGTCATTATCTAACCGCGACGATGCTCTTTACATGGAAAAGCTCCTTCAGGCAAACCCAAAAGGGCGTAATATGTTGTTGAGTGGGTCTGAAGGAGGACACCTTGGCTTTCATACATCGCTATGGAAGGCATATTTAACGT
>JACCVN010000535.1 GCA_013698165.1 Parachlamydiaceae bacterium
CATCATCCGGTGTAAGAATGGCCTCATGAAACTGCAGTTGCTCTCCATCCCCACTAAAGACACCATCAGCCACGACAAGATGGAAATGGGGATGGAGATTGAGAGTCGAGCCAAAATTTTGGATAAAGCTGGCTCCATTTGCGATACTTTTTTCTCGTCTCTTTTGGATAATGCCCTCATGCTACTATTAATTGGCACTCTTTTATATAAAGGGAAAAGAACTGTATGTGCGGCTTTGAGAGCAAGGCAGCGTTGAAACAGCCTTTGCAAAATACTTTTTTGTCCTCAGTCGCGTTGAATGGTCGCCATTATAGGCTGCAGTTAAATTATACTCCCTATCTCTTATAAGGCGGAATAATGTCATCGATGAATTTAGTATCAATTCCTTCAATAATTTTATACTCTCCCCATTCCCATATTGAAAAGTCTTTGATCAACCACGACCAAGCTCTTTGCCAAAAAGGCTTGTTTTCAGGGCATCCTTGTTCGGGGAAATAGACTTTTCCCTCTAGATAAGCCTTATCGGGAACCGAAAGATAATCAGCTACTTTGTGATCAAAGTACGCAGTCGCTTTATAGCCCTTAAAGCTATAACCTAGACTTTTAGACTCTTCTTCAGTAAGAAATTCGGTAATGTTAGGGAGTCGTTTTGAAGTAAAGGTAATGAGGGTAGGAAGATAGTTCTCAGTCTTGATCCATTTTGAAAGGCAAACGGGATCTCTCATGTAGGGAATAATTACAGCGATTGTATCATCGGGTCCTAGTTTATGAATCCCAAAAGGCTCAATAATCTTTTGGAGATTCTCTTTCATCTGTACGCAGCTGTATGCAGCATCATCAAAGAGCACATAATTTCTAATACCTCGCTCTTTATAAGAGTAAATCCTCGAAGGGTCTATTACATTTTCAGGTAGTTCTTTTAAATGTGTCAAGGCAAGTTCGGTAACCCACCTGTTGCTTTTTTTTAAATTTTTGTTGGTCAGAATGATATATTTGTTTGTCGGCTGTTTTTCAAGCCATTGGTTGAATTGTCCAACAGAATGTTTAAGAGTTGATTCAAATTGCTCCTGAGTTATATGTTGGGTACCGTGAATAAATTTTTGAGCAGCTTGCCGTTGAAGCGTGCAAGGGTGGGCGTTGATCCAATCTTCTGCTTGCTGTTGCTTGATGGGATATGATCTAAGTGGCCTAGGCACGTTTAAAGAAAGTTTATTATTCCAATGCAGTGCATCTATCCTAAATTGCAATAGATCTATCTTGGATTGTAGTTGCTTTAATGGACTTAATTGAAATACTTGATGAGAAAGGCCTCCTAAGGTGGCAGCAAACGCAAGCTTTCCCGCTGCTTTGGAATAGCGGCCACGAGCAGCATATCCTATGGCCCAACCGAAATAGGTTAATGAGATTAAAGAAACGGAAAATGCAATACCTTCCAAACCTTCAGAAAGATTGTTGGCTGTCAATGAAAGATAACCCCCTAAAGCTACACTGCCGGCAATAGAGAGATTAGCGATATTATCCATCGTTACGCTAGATGATATTCCACTCAAAGGGAGGGCTATTGACTTAAAGGTCTGATTATTACTTAAATTTAATATTGATTGAATCATTTTTCTTCCTTTACTTTTTTAGCCAGCTATTGGTTAGTAAACCACTTATACCATAAATAAAACTAACGCTCAATATTAATATCTAATTATGTTAAAGCAATTTAGAAATTTCCGCTTTCTTCAAAGTTAAAACTTCCGGTTTCTGCAAAGTTAAAATTTCCGCTTTTTTTCTACAAATGTTACCCAACAGATTAGAAAAGCTAATCTGGGAGGGAGAGGAAAAGGATAGGAAATTCAATGGCAATTTGAATATTGACTAGGTGTTGGAAGTGATTTATCAGAAGCTTTATCTAATTGACTGCATCCAAATAAGATCCATTATTAAGGACCTCTGAATTTTTTTGGGTAATTAAGATGGTAAATGGTTGAAAAACAGTGAAATGAGGCAAAATGGGACCATTCCCTACCTGGCATTGGAGAGCCTCTCTGGTGACAATTTTTTTTGTGCTGTGGGGTCAATCACTCCAGTGGGGTGGATCGCTGTGGTCTGCCCAATGAGGTGGATCGCAGCTTCCTTCAAGAGAAGGTGGATCCGGTCCTGCTTCCCAGTGAGTCTGGATGTCCATTTCTGGAAAGCCATCCTTCGTTTCTGGTGTTAGCTGACAAAAGTCCCAACTCAATAGGTCGTATTTGGGATCAAAGTCGTGAGGCTCTGTCGGCCAGCTTATCTTTTTAAGAATACGTCGTATTTCTGCGGTATGCGTGACAAAAGCGATAATTTTGATTTTCTTGCCGCAGCCGCTGCAAATGAGCGGATTGACCTCATAAATACGCGCGATAAGTTTGGCCCAATCAAAGGATATTTTTCTCACCTTATCGATGCCATCTTTTACAGAAGGCGGCGCCATTTGTTCAAGACGACATCCTGCACTAGCCGCCACTTTTTTCTAAGTGGCGAATTAGGCGCAAATGCTCCATGATAATGGTGGCGATGGCGGCGAGGATGTGGAATGAAAGCCGCAATTCTTTCGATAAACTCAAGTGGGTCAAGC
>JACCVN010000049.1 GCA_013698165.1 Parachlamydiaceae bacterium
TAGTTGAGCATCGCCAGCTTGAGGTAATGCAAAACCTAAAGCTAATGTTAGTAATAGAAACAATTTTTTCATATGAACTCCTTATCAGGATGGTTTTAATTTCTTTGCTTTCAACAATGACAACACTTTGAGAACGCAAAATTAGTTTGAATTTCTAATTTTTGCGATTCCTTTGTCGCTGAACATTTGTCTTCTGCAAGTGCAGATTTAGCATCTGCAGTAGGCAAGTTTCCTATACGTGACAGTGATACTTTTTAGATTTTTTGACAATTAATTTTTTTGCGTTAAAGGAAACATTATTAAAAAAATTAGGAAATTAGGAAGCAAATTGTGAAGATGCACAGCGAAAAATCCTACTTTAAGACCCCCCTATTTTTAAATTAAAAGTTGAAGATTTGGAGAAAAATATTCCACGGCGCTGGCAGGAAAAATTGCTATTGTTCTAAATGTTTGATTGGAGACATGCGTGAGCTGGATTTTGTCAATAATCCGATACAAAAATGAAAAATGCCCTCCACAGCTAATCTACAAGCCATGAAGGGCATCGAAATTCAAAATAGATCAGGAGTGAAATCTATTCAGGGAAAGATTCAATTTTTTTCGCGTTCTTTTTTGTGCGATCATCAGTTGAACCCTCATCACCTTCGTCTTCATCTTCATCTTCATCAAAGTCTTCGTCAAAGTCAGTGCCTTCTTCTAAGATATCATAAATAAAGCTCATGAAAGCGATAATACGTGCTTTTTGCTTCATTTTAAGGTTATCGAAAGTCGTCAAACCTTTAATCTCTTCAGCTAGATTTTCAATTGCTGCCTGGATAAACTCTGCTTCATCTTCGCTATAAAGTTCATCTTTAACATCTTGTAAAACATCTTGCTTCATCTGCTCAATTGAATCACGTAAAATTGTTGGATCCATACCTTGTAGGCTTTCATCAAAAAATGACATTATATTTCTCTGGTTAAAAGTTTTTGCAATGGAACTTAAATCCTAAGACAACTGCTACTGAAATGCAACATAAAAATAGCACATGTTTGAAAGTGGAGTAAAAAAAAATATGATTTAGTATGGGGTAAGGAGCAGGTAGGGGTAACAAGATTTTGTTTGACCCGGCTGCTCGCTTGGCTTGCCTCGAGCGAGCGAATTTCCGGAAAAAAAATAAACAAACTGGCACCATACGGAAGGGGGCTCGAACTAAATCACCTTTGTGCAAAGTTCAATTAGGTTTTTAATCAATTCCTACAAATAAACCTATCATTTATTTGCGTCAAATGCTATGCTGCATTAGTAAAAACTTTCAACAAAAGATAGTAAGAATGCAAACAGGTGACAAAAATAGCGGTTCTGATGATAAAAGCAATTTTGACGTTTTAAATCTACACCCGCAAATCCTCAAAGCGATTAGTGAAATGGGATATGTATCCCCTACACCAATCCAACAACAGGCAATACCTAAGGTACTAGAAGGGTGTGATTTACAAGCTTCAGCTCAAACAGGAACCGGAAAAACGGCAGCGTTTATTTTGCCAGCACTGCAGCTCTTGCTAGAGCCTGCTAAAGTAAAAGCTAATGGACCTAGGATATTAATTCTTGTGCCGACTCGTGAGTTAGCCATGCAAGTGGCAGCGGAATCGATCAAATATAGTAAGTATATGCCTCGTACAAAAACAGTATGTATTTACGGCGGCGCTCCTTATCCTATACAAAACAGAGACCTTTCTCGGCCCTACGAAATTTTAATTGCAACTCCCGGCCGCTTGATTGATCATCTTTCTCGTGGAAGAATCAGCCTTGCAAGAGTCGAAATGCTCATTCTTGATGAAGCAGACCGCATGTTAGACATGGGATTCATCGAGCCTGTAGAGCAAATTGCTGCTGACACTCCAAGTGATCGTCAAACGTTGCTGTTTTCTGCAACGTTGAAAGGAAGCGTTCTAAGCCTCTCGAGAAGACTTTTAAAAAATCCAATCGAACTTAGTATTGCCCACTCTCATGACAAGCATGAATTAATTGAACAGCGCTTGCACCACGTCGATAACATCGGCCACAAGCACCGTCTTTTAGATCATTTATTGAATGATCCTGAGATGAATCAAGCGATTGTATTTACTTCGACAAAAATCAATGCTGACCAACTCGTTGACACGCTTTACGAACAGGGGCATAATGTCGCTGCGCTTCATGGTGACATGAATCAAAGACAGCGTACACGAACGATCAATCAATTGCGTCTTGGAGAAATCCGCGTTCTTGTTGCTACTGATGTAGCCGCAAGAGGAATTGACGTTTCGACGATTAGCCATGTCATTAATTTCGATCTGCCGTCAAATGCTGAAGATTATGTTCATCGTATTGGAAGAACTGGAAGAGCAGGTACTAAAGGTATCGCGATGTCTTTTGCTGCAGGGCGTGACAGTATGCTTGTGCGCAAAATCGAACAATTTACAGGCCAAAAAATCGCATTGATCATTGTCCCTGGCTTTGAAGCAAAAACAAAGCATCATGCTGCAGGTCCTGGTGCATCTTCAGGGAAACCAAGATCACGCAGTCAATTTCCTCCACGCTCATTTAATGGCAGCAGCAGACCAGCTGGTGGCGGCGGATTCGGTGGACGCAGTGGTGGCGGTCAAGGCGAACGTGGTCAAGGCGAACGCGGTCAAGGCGAACGTAGCGGTGGTGGCGGATTTGGCGGTCAAGGGGAACGTAGCGGCGGTGGATTCGGCGGACGTAGTGGCGGAGCTCCAGGTGAACGTAGCGCCGGTGGATTTAGCGGACGCAGCGGCGGCGCACCAGGCGAGCGTAGTGGCGGCGGCGGATTCGGCGCACGTAGCGGTGGCGCACCAGGTGAACGCAGTCGCGGCGGAGGATTTGGCGGACGCAGCGGTGGCGGTCAAGGCGAACGTTCAGGTGGCGGCTTTGGCAATCGCAATGGCGGCGGCAGTGGAAGCGGAAGCAGAAGCAGTCCATCTCGCAGCGAAAGATACTAAGATACGAGTGTCAATTTAAACAAAAATGCCATCGATAAGTCGATGGCATTTTTGTTTAATAGACAAACAATTATTTCCCCAGTCATTTTTAGCTAATAATGATCAGATCGATCTTTGGAGGTAAACTTTTGAAGACTTGAGTGACCACATCTCCTCTAACAAGCTGCCAGAATTGGCTTCTTCTCGACATTCCTAGAATCACATTAGAAACATTTAAAGACTTGGCATATTCCACAATATTCACAGCCGGAAGATCGCTGACAGTGTACAAGTAGGTGAAGCTTGGCTCTTTAAAAAAGGTCAATGCATATTCAAAAGTTTCACATGCTTGCTGATCATCAAGCCAATAAAAATCCTCATCCTGCTGAATAATCGTACGTTGTTCACGGATAAAAAGTACGTAAAGCTTTTGATTAGACATTCTGCTCCATTGCAAAGCGAACTCCAAACTTTTTCCGACATGTGTTACCGCACATAAAATAGCGCCTGCGCCAATATGTTCGGGCGTGAAAACTTCAGTTTGGAGTTCATGTGGAACATTCAGGATTTGCTTACTTCTCACTCCCCCTTGGGTAATCATCGCTTCTTTTGATAACCGTACCATAGAATCCGTTTGAAAGGTTAGATCGACGGCATCATGCTTCTCGCCCTGTTCCTTAGCTAACCCGCGCAATAGTAGTCCAAGAGCGATCACCGTAATAACAAACATCCTGGCATGAGGTTTCTCAATGAAAAGAGTTGTTTCAATAGCTGCCATCAATATAAAGGTTACAAACATAAAAATACGTTCATATCTTTTCAAAGATAGAGTCCGATCTGTAGACGTAGATCCTAGATTAGTAGCTATAGCACCGACAAACCCAATGGCGTAGAGATTTGCCAGAGAAAGCATATCATGAACGAAAGTCAGCACAGCAAGAGGAGCTATTACTGAAACCAAAAGACCTATTTTAGGTACTCCAAAGCGATTCATCTTGCTAAAAAATGCTGGAATTTGACCGTCCTTAGAC
>JACCVN010000566.1 GCA_013698165.1 Parachlamydiaceae bacterium
ATTGAGACCAAAAATAGGATCAGGAAGATGAAAAAAAGGATTTTTGCAATTTCTGTAGATGTACCTGCAATACCCCCAAAGCCTAATAGAGCAGCGATAAGCGCTACAACTAAGAAAGTTAATGCCCAGTTTAACATATAAATCTCCTTGTATTTCTTGTGAGAGATACTTTGGTTTTAACGGCCTAACAGGATAAATATTCCCGAAATTAGCGCTAAAACTGCCATCACTACTGAAGGAATCGCTACAGCAGCTAATCCCGTGATGCCGAGAAGAATAAGATAAATTGCAAGTAATAAAAATCCAATATTTCTTGTGATTGTCATAACAAATCTCCTTTTTATATAAACGTTATACCATTAACAAAAGACGAACCTTTTAACAAGGGGCCTTACTTTTAAAGTTAAAATAATTATTTATAATTGTAAAGCATATTTTATTAGTGAGCAGTGATGAATGGTAAATGATGAGTGTGGAGTTGAAGGCAGGGCATGTATACTTAATTGTAAATGACGTATACGAAACGGACATCCGTTAACTCACCAATCACCACGCTCATCACTCATCACTCATTATTCAGAATTGCTTTTAGCTCATCAAAACCTTTTTGTTGAAAAGGAAAGCTTGATTCTGGCATTTTCTCTGGTTTACAGATCCTAAGCCGATCCATTCTCGGCTCTGGCCCTATAAATTTTTTTTAACAATGGATTCATCATTGAACACCTTAAATTCAGTGGCGAGTCTTACAACGGGGAAGATAGATGTCACCTATTGATTATGGATTTGTGATTGCATGTGGGTTTATAGCTATTCTTTTCGGAATCTATTTGATCCGATCAGTATTAGCCGCTAGTCCAGGTACTAAAGACATGCAGGAGATCGCTGCAGCGATTCAAGAGGGAGCAAGGGCTTACCTCAATCGTCAATACCAGACAATTACGGTTGTCGGAGTCATAATTTGCGCACTTCTTACATGGCTTTTAGGATGGCATGTGGGAATTGGATTTATTATTGGAGCTGTCCTTTCAGGATTGGCAGGGTATGTAGGAATGAACATTTCTGTTCGTGCTAACGTGCGTACTGCAGAAGCCGCAAAAAAGAGTATCCATGCAGCTTTGGACTTGGCCTTTAAATCGGGCGCAGTAACAGGATTTCTAGTTGTAGGATTTGGGATTCTAGGAATAACTTTCTACTATCTATACTTGTTAAATAGCGGTATTCCAATTCGCGAAGTATTAGAATCGCTTGTGGCATTAGGATTTGGAGCTTCTTTAATTTCTATTTTTGCTCGTTTAGGCGGCGGTATTTTCACGAAAGGTGCAGACGTAGGAGCTGATTTGGTGGGTAAGATTGAAGCGGGTATTCCTGAAGATGACCCACGTAATCCTGCTGTGATTGCAGATAACGTCGGCGACAATGTTGGCGACTGCGCGGGAATGGCGGCAGACCTTTTTGAAACTTATGTCGTCACAATTGTGGGAACAATGTTGTTAGCTGGTTTGAATTTTACCGGTGCTTTGGCAGACAGTATGATGTTTTACCCTATAGCTATTGCTGCAGCTTGTATTTTGTCATCGATTGTAGGTACATTCTTTGTTCGCTTAGGTTCGAACCTAAACGTCATGCAAGCGCTCTATAAAGGGTTTATCGTCGCTACAGTGCTGTCAGCGGTGATTATAGGTTTTGTGACGCACCATCTCATGGGCTTTAATACAGAATATGTGTTTAATGGTACGTATTTTACAGGGCTTAACTTATTTTATTGCGCATTAGCAGGACTTGTTGTTACCGGTACATTGATGTGGATTACTGAATACTATACATTGACAACTTATCGTCCTGTAAAAAGTATTGCAAAAGCCTCTACAACCGGACACGGAACAAATATCATTCAGGGATTGGCTATTTCAATGGAAGCGACTGCGCTGCCGGTTTTGGTCATCTGCGCGGCAATTCTGTTTACATTTGCCCATGCAAACCTGTTTGGGATCGCAGTTGCAGCAACAAGTATGTTGGCTTTGGCCGGTATGGTCGTTGCTTTGGACGCCTATGGTCCAGTGACTGATAATGCAGGCGGTATCGCAGAAATGTGTAAATTATCTCCTGAAGTTCGTAAAACAACCGACGCTTTAGATGCGGTAGGAAATACAACCAAAGCGATCACTAAAGGCTATGCCATCGGTTCTGCAGGTCTTGCAGCTTTAGTGTTATTTTCTGCCTTTATTGAAGATTTGCAACACTATTTTCCTAATGTTGCTCCTATGAGCAGCTTTATTCTTGGAAATGCGTACGTACTAGTCGGTCTTTTAATTGGCGGTCTGCTGCCCTATCTTTTTGGGGCAATGAGCATGATGGCTGTAGGCAGGGCCGCAAGTTCTGTCGTTGAAGAAGTTCGTCGTCAATTCAAGGAAATTCCTGGCATTATGGAAGGAACCGCGAAGCCGAACTACGGTAGAGCCGTAGATATGTTGACTAAAGCAGCAATTAAGGAAATGATCCTACCCTCGCTATTGCCGGTAGGTGCTCCTATATTGCTTTATTTTGTGATTAACAGCTTTGCTGGTCAGCAAGCCGCTTTCTTGGCGCTTGGTTCTATGCTTCTAGGTGTGGTGGTTACAGGCCTATTTGTAGGTTTGTCTATGACATCCGGTGGCGGTGCTTGGGATAACGCGAAAAAGCATATTGAAGAAGGTTTCCATGGTGGAAAAGGTTCTGAAGCACATTATGCAGCCATCACAGGCGATACTGTCGGAGATCCTTACAAAGACACCGCAGGTCCTGCGATCAATCCAATGATCAAAATCATTAACATTGTCGCCCTGCTTCTCCTTTCTATTCTCTATAACTTGTCACATTAAAAATGTCGGCTGCTGCATCCCGCAGCAGCCTTCAGTGAGTAATGGACCAAACGAACTTGATCGACTTTTGGTGTAATAAAGTTATCCACCAACCATTTATCTCTTCTAGTTTGCTGAGTAAAATACTTTATTTCATTATTTTGTCATGTAATCACTCAATTTAATTATTCAATCTATTCTGTTCTTTCCATTTTATCCATTATGCCCACTCAGTAGGGTGTTGTTTTTGTGCTGTTTTTGGAAAAATTTCTTCATGTGGATTTACGGTGTATAAATGCAATTATCAACTTAGATGACTGTGATTTTATCCCGCTATTTACTGCACAAAATGAATACTCTTGCCGCGTATGCTCCGACAGCAAACCTTTCTGTCGGCGCATTCGCGGCTCACGGAAATTCGATTTCAACCACACGCTCACGTGTGTGGCTACATGCTGCCGCCGCATTTGGGGCAGCCACTCCGCTTCTTTAATCAAAATGAAAGGCATATTAAAGCTATTGCACAACTTTTGGCATTTAACTTATAATTTTAATAGATAGCGTATAATTAATAAAATAGTATTTATTTAAAAAGGTGTGATTATGAATTTAAATAATAAAATCTCATTTACACCGCTAATTACTACTGCTGACTCAAAATTAGATAACACTATACGGATGTCAATTAAGTGCAACGGTAAGGAATTAGGTAAAAATTATGAATTTTTAATTGATAAGAAAAATAATTTACTAAGTAATGTTAATGAGAATAGCATACAGCCGAAAATTTCAAACTCTGCATCAAAATGGGTTCCTCTAAAGATTGAAAATGCCAAAGGTGATGAAGTTTGGGTGAAAGTTGATAAAAAAACCCTGCAAAAAATTTTTCACATCAACAAAAATGAACTAACTACTATAAGAAGTCCCCATGAATTACAAAATTTGATAAAGATGAAAGTGCAGAAATCGATGGTTAATAACCAAAATCTGTCGAAAAACATGCATAAACTAAAAAAGGATTTAAAATCTTCTTCAGAATTAAATATCCCTAATTTACTCAAAAACATTCATCAGTTTGCCGACAAATGTGATGATGAAGAGATGAACTCTGCCTTGTCTTTGTTCGTTGAAGACATTGAATCATCTTATACTTCCAAGTTAACCAAAATAAACCCTGAAAACAATTTTTATAGCCCTTCATATGAAGACTTTGTTATAGAATTTAAGAATCAAGTTTTGTCACGTATTTTGATTTTTGAAAAATCTTTGTCATCCCAATCATCCGTGAGGGATCCTTTTGAAGGTATTAATGTTAAATTACAAGCAGAGCTTCTTAAGCAGCAAAATCATTTGGGACTTAAACATAAAATATTTGAAAAAGTTGTCAATACAGAATCCCTAAGAAATTATGATGTTAATGAGTTGAAAAAGGTCAGAGAATGTGTTGTTAATGCTAAATCTGAATTTATTATTTTCCATAAATTATATTCCTCTGATGAGATGAATTACATCAGACATGATTTAGACTCTTTGCTTTCATCGATAGATTTATCTTTAAGCAGAGGTGAAAGGCAATCTAGAGAAAATGTGATCAATGTAGCAAAGACAAATGTCATAAATAAATTTGCACCTGCAAAAGACTCTCATCTATCGAAAGATGACCTGACATTTATTATCGATGTGCTCTCAAAGCCTATTATTGAAGATTATCAATTGAATGAATACTCCATCTCTCAGTTGGTCCAAGCGAGATCTATAATAGAAAACAATATGCAAAAAGAAATAAAAACGAAGCAATCAGTAAGCATTGAGAATTTCTATTTCTTATATTCTCCTTCTGAAAAAATGGTAGAAAGACTGAACAATGTAGTGAATAGTAGGAATATTGAACCAACTGAAGGTATTGAAACAAATAAAGTAGGAAAAACAAAAAATGAAAAGTCATCTGGAATTACGGGTGCTTTTAAGGCTGTTATTCAATATTTTACCTTCCACTTTGTGATCTTACCGACAACTAAGAACATTGTTAAGGAATTTATTGCCAATAAAGATTCACAGCAGCTTTCAAAAGTATATGTCACACAATCCTCAGAGATTTTATTTAAAATTCACCAAAGCTTAAATGAGAAAGAAGATTCAAATTCTAGTTTGTTTGATGATGAGACCATAGCAAAAATTGTGAATGATACTTTTCTTAGTGAAGTCAACCGTCAGCTTACTAATCAAAAAGAACCAAAATGGGACGATAAAAAGTTAAAAGAGCTTGAGATCTCAAGGACCATTCATGATTTCAAAATTAATCCTTCTAAAATTATCAAAGATCATCAATTAAGTAAAATTAATCCTCTTGAAATTCCATTTACCCAATTAGCTACCATCCCTTTGAATAATCAAAACATGGATGCTCTTGTAGATCTCTGGAAATCAGCACTTGGGAATTTATTCGTTAAAGGAAAGTTAGGCACTTTAAATTTAGAAAAAGATAGACGGGGAGTGATCATTCAAACGCAATATGCAACCCAATATCTTCATGCATATAATTTCCTTCCTGTGGAGATAAGAGTGAGTCTGAATGAATTTTTAAGCGATATGCACAAGTCAAACCAATTAAACAAAATTACAAATTTTGTCTTACAACATTCCCTTCAGACAACGAGTATCATATTTGGAGACGAAGCATTGGAAAGGATGCAGTCTGAGCGAAAAGTTTATTATGAAAAAATTCTTCCCTCGATTCGAGGAGTGATTAATAATAATTCTGGTGCCGATATGCCTAAACTTTTGCGAATGTATGCTCAAATTGAAGGGAAAGAGAAAAATATTGAAACTCTAGCACATAATATCTACAAAGAATTACTTCCAGAACATAAAGCAATGTTTGAGGAAAAAAGACTACAAGAACTGATTGTAAATGAGATCGAGTGTGGGTTGGTGCTAGACTATCATTTAACTTCTAATCAAATAAATAATCTTGTAGAACATAAACAAAAGCTTACTCAATTGCAAGAAGATGCTAATATTGACAAATTAAAAAATGCCACTTCCATTTTGGAAGTATATGATTTGCTAAAATTAGATGAAAAAACTCTTCCTTCCCACTTTTCTGTGGAAGGTGCAGGCAAGTTCTCTCCATTGGATGATTTTTCCCGACAATTAACTGTTCAAGCCTTAAAAGTTGGGGAAAAAAGAATTTTTCGACTTAAGTCGAGACCTCCTAAAGTACCTTTTTCTTCTGAGCAGATAAAAAAAAATGAGATCAATGAGAGACTTATTAAAGATGAACTAAAGATTGGGAAAGAATATGTAGAAAACTTAAAACAACGAAATATTGCTCAGCACAAGGCAAATTCAGCGTATCGGAAAGGGAATGAATACCTTGACCGATTGCTGTTTGGAAATGAAGCAATGGAGGATGTTGCAAATGGTGAAAACTCAACCTTGTTTTCGCCTGAAGATCAACTTAGCTTGATGAAACTTCATTCACTGTTGAATAAAAATAAATCAAATAAGATTTTGATAGATGAGAAAAGGGAAAATGAAATTTCTCCGATTTCAGCCGAAGAAACAAATGAGACATATGAGTTCATTGAAAGGGCTGTAAATGATCCTAAATTTATCAACGTTCTAAAAAGTTTTAGTTCAGCCCCTGCAGCGATGGATGCAGATGCTATAGTCAGCTACTTACCTTCCTTTTTACATGGCATTGCAAGAAGGGTTGCCCCAAATCAACCAAAGCCGATTATCAATAAAATTCCAGCCGGCATATCAAATGAAACTATAAATTTTCTCCTGGAGTATAGCAACAAAGTTTATAAACTGAATAAAACGAACGCAGATCTTGTAAAAGTCCATGAAAAAGCAGATAAAATATTGTACAAATATGAAAATCATTTTCCTGTCGATCCCAAAGATCGATTAACCCTTAAGGATTTGGGGATGTTAAGTGCTTTGGTGCGCTTAAATTCTGATAGTCTTATCAAAACCAAAGACTACAACTTTATTGGGGGTTTAAAAGAATTAGGACTTCATAAGAAAAATCCAGAACTGGTTAATTTTGATAGAAAAATTGAAAAATCAAATGCGATATTAAATCGGTTAAAACCAATTGTTAGATCAGCAATTGATTTGCATTATAATCCAGGTGATATATTCGCTTACAACATCCTCAAAAAGGAAAAGTGGCAAAATAAACCTGCCGAACTGAACCAAAAGATGACTGCAATGGTCGCCGGGAATTACCTACATGGCGGTAAGTTATATCGTGATGATGGAATTATTAAATCATCTCATCTAATGGGAGATGTGTGGAATAGAGATTTTGAGCTTTACGACATGAGTATTTCTGATATCTATGCGATGGATTTAGCACCTTTGGTCCCACAGTCACTAAAGCAAACTATGCAAATCCTTCTTGGAGATCATTGGGATGTAGAACTCAATAGTCGCTACAGAAAAATTGAAAACGAGTTACAGATAGAAGCTAAAAAAACGGAAAAGTTTAGTTTACTGGAAAATGATTCGGAAAGAAGGAATTTGGCGGGTATTGCCAATTATGCGGATGTTATAAATGTCTTCAATGCCTTACCGGTACAAGGTCATGAGCGTTTAAACGTGCGAGATTTAAGAAAATTACATAAAAAATTTTTTGAAAAAGCTCAGATAAAAGAAGAAAAACAAATTTGTTCTGAATTCGTCAGCAAAATTACTGCAGCCTCGATCATGGAGCTGAATATGCGTCTTTCAGAGATTATTTTAGAAAAATGGGGCGTACGTTATGACAACAATAAAATTTTAAAGTCTCTTAAACTAAGAGGTGTAAAGATTTCTGACGAAGCCTTTGCTTACGCAAAAGGCGAAAGACTTTTTGGTGAAAATCACCATATTACCGTGAACGCAGAAAAGCAATGGAAGAAAATTTTAAAAAATAATGGGTATTCTCCTGTCGAGGTTGATCTCGCTATTCGGGTAGGCAATAAAGAAATTTTAGACCTTCCCTACAGCAAAAAAGAAAGGTTTAAAGCCATTCATCCCGGCAGGATGGTCACCCTTCTAGTCGATAAGAAATGTGCCATTAAAAAGAACTTACCACCAGAATTAAACATTCTATTTGCTGTGGATTAATAAATAATATCTGATAATAATTATGAAGTGGTATTTTTTAAAGTTCTAATTTATATCCATTTATAATACTGCACTCAATTCTTAAGTAAGAAATATTGTTACCACAATGCCCACAGAGAACACATAGCGGGGTTCAGGCTCAGTAAGGAGCGGTGACGAGTGGTGGATGATGAGTGAGGAACTAAAAGCAGTTTTGAAATGTGAGCGAAGTGTGAGGAGCAATGCGGTCTTTCTTCAACTCAGCACTCATCATTCAACACACATCACCGCTCCTTAGTGAGCCTGAATCGCTCCAAGTGCTCTCTGTGGGCTCTGTGGAAGTTTATTTGCTTAATTTACCAAGGCATGCTTTGGTTAGCTTTAATTAATTGTTCATAGTAAATGTGTTTTAAAAGATTTTGAGGAGGCTCTACTCTAGTG
>JACCVN010000586.1 GCA_013698165.1 Parachlamydiaceae bacterium
GTATGATGATTTGCATGCAAAGCTTCCCAAGTGTTCTTTAGGCTCCCCATCTAAACAAATGAAGGAACTGCCCGAACCTGAAAGCATTACTGTTTTGAAACCATGGTCAAGCAAGTTTTGCTTAAAAGTTTGCAGCTCTGGAAGCAAATTCAAAGCAGGCTTTTCAAGATCGTTAAAGTAATTTGGTTTTCCTGAAATAAAGCCATCCAATGCTTCAAGTGGGTTATGAGGATGTAAATTTGAAAGGCATAGCTTACGATAGACCAATGGCGTTGAAAGTCCATACTCTGGCTTGCAAATCCAAAGACTTTTTGGTGGCAAAGAAGCTAAAGACTGAACATTTTCTCCACGTCCTGTACAATATGCAGTCCCTGTAGAAAAAAAGAATGAAAGATCGGAACCAATTTCTGATGCCCAGGCCATCAATTCCTTATCTGTCGCTCTACAATCGAGCAAACGATTAAGCGCCCAAAGTGTTGTTGCAGCGTTGCTGCTGCCCCCTCCTAAGCCCGCTTCAATGGGAATGCGTTTATGCAGGTCAACATGCAAACCAAAGGACCGGTTTGTTTTGCGGCGGAAAAGATCAACAGCTTTCCAGATCAAGTTAGAAGAGTCTCTAGGAATTGCTAAACAATTGCATTCCAAGCGATCGTCGCCAGAAAGTCTAAAGGTCAGAATATCGTGCAGGTCAATCGCTTGAAAAAGGGATGCCAATTCGTGGAAACCATCATTGCGACGTGCAACAATTTTCAGAAAAAGATTAATTTTAGCAGGAGATTTGAGTGTAAGCATTTGTCCCAAAACAGGGGGATTTTTATCTATGCTAGTTTGACCAGACCAGCCCGAATGAACTAATTGTATGTAGCCTGCTGCGTTTCGCAGCAGGCTTCAAGATGAGCAGGAAAGAGCATATATTCAACATATCCGAAACCTCTCAGATTCAGCTATGTTGAGTATATACGCTTCGCTGACCTGCTGCGAGACGCAGCAGGCTACATACGATTACTCGGCGGCTTCAGCTTTTTCAGTTTCAGCTTCTTCTTCTGCACCTTCAGCAACCACTTTCACAGTAAAGCTAGCAGTGATTCCTTCAGCTAAGCGAAGAGGGATCTCAGTCACGCCTGTTTTCTTAATAGCATGAGCAAGATGTACAAAACGCTTTTCAAGTGTTAATGAAAGCTGTTCTTGCACAAGATGCAAGATGTCATTGACAGAAACAGAACCATACATATGTCCATCGTGGTCGACTTTGACAATAGTTGTCACAGTTTTTCCATTAATCTTTTCTGCCAATAGTTCAGCATCTTTCTTATCTTCGATCGCTTTTTTCAGACGCTCTTCTTGCAAGCGGGCTTGCATGCGAAGAGATTTTTTGTCTGCTAAAACAGCGACTTTTGTTGGAACCAGCTTATTGCGGGCATAACCAGGCTTAACGCTGACGATGTCGCCGCTACGGCCGAGATTCTCAACATCTTGGACTAATAGCAATTTAGTTGCCATGACACAAACTCCAGGTTGATAGCTCATCAAAACTCTTCTAAAAGAGATTCCGTTAAGAATTTCTGATGGCTAATTTGGCTTAAACTTCTGCAACAAACGGTAGCAGGGCCATGTGCCTTGCGCGCTTAATAGCTACAGTCAACAGCTTTTGGTGTGAAGCTGAGACCCCAGTGATTCTTCGTGGAAGAATTTTTCCTCGTTCAGTAATAAACTTTGTCAAGGTGTTAATATCTTTATAATCGATCTCTTTGATTCCAGCTTGAGTAAAGGGACAACGCTTGCGTTTACCGCCGCGTGAATCGCCGTAATCTGGAGATCTTTGTTTTTTTGGAAACATATGATGCAACTCCTTATTCAACTTGTTCTAAGGCTTTAAATTCGATCTTATCCACTACTTTTTCTGCTGTCAAAGTAATGAAACGCACAAGGTCCTCATTGAGGTGGTACTCACGCCATAATTCCGAAATCGCCGCTGGCTTAACTTTGAAATAGAGCAGAAAATAGTATCCTTCGCGATGCCCACCAATTTCATAGGCTAGTCGACGGCGTCCTTGGTCGTGGATTTTTAATATCTCTCCACCATGCAGAGTGATACCATTTTGGATCTTCTCTAGTGCTTTACTGCGTGCATCTTCGCTGAGGGTCGCCCTAATGACATACATCCCTTCATAAAGATTCTGCTTTGATTCATTCATGTTTACTCCTAACCCTATCGTTCAAGGTCTAATAAATTACTTGTTCTTTTAGAATTGCGATTCCCTTTTCCACAAATGCGGGAAGCAGGGCAAATTCCTCGGGCCTGAAAGCGTCAAGGACGTAGTCAGCAAGAGAACCTCTCTGCACATCCTTACCGACCCCCATTTTCAAGCGCATATATTCTTGGGTACCCAAATGGGCTTCAATACTTTTTAAGCCGTTATGACCTCCGGAACCCCCTCGTTGGCGCAAACGCGTCTCGCCAAAAGGCAATTCAACATCATCATTAATGACGAGAATGTCTGCCGGAGTTAGTTTATAGAAGTCAAGATAGGCACGTACACATCTGCCGCTTTCATTCATATAAGTTCCGGGTAAAATCAGGTGCAGTGATCGTCCACCGCATTGATTTTTTACAACCCAACCATTAAAACGCTTATCTTCTTTAAGCTCCCATCCCAAGGAATGAGCAACTCCTTTGACAACGAGAAAGCCAATATTATGCCGCGTGAATTCATACTTTTTCCCTGGATTTCCCAGGCCGATCACGACATTTTTTCCGAGCTTCTCGTCCATATTGCTTATCGTTTAACGATCGCCACAGCTACTTCTTTCAAATCCACAAGCGGTCTTAGTGTCTCGGGAATAGTCAGATCGCTTAAGCGACGTGAATCGCGCATGCCCATTGTGCGTACATCCATCTGAAATGCTTCAGGCATATCTTTAGGTAAGCAGCTGACTGGAAACGAACGGATAACCTGACGCAAAACGCCGCCAAGTTTAACGCCTGGGCATTCTGCGGCCCCGACACATTCGATAGGTACTTTTACGTTGATTTTATGATCATCGAAAAGTTCAATAAAATCTAAATGAATGACATCATAAGTTGTCGGTTCGTATTGGATTTCTTTTAGGATCGCACGTTTTGGTTTTCCACCTTCAATGTCAAGAGTGAAAACAGTTGTCGATAGTCTTCCAGGAATGACTTTACGCAACAAAGCTGTAAAGGCATTGGCTTCCACGACGATATTATTTGCACTTTCACCACGAGAGTAGAGAACAGCAGGAATTGAACCTTCGCGACGAAGTTTTTTCGATTCGCTCTTCCGTGCGGCATCTCTTTTTGAATAGCTAAGCTTCATGGACCCTCCAGGTACACTTCGGCCAGAGGCCTTAAGAATTAATAGGAACTAGTTTCCATGGAAGTCAACAACATCTTATAAGATTGGCTGCAAAAAGAGCTTCGCAGCTTCAATCGTGTAAATGATTGTTACACACTTCCTTAATGGATAAAATCTATGTAATGTGAGGTGATGGATTCTCTGGCATAAATGCCGCGAATGGCTTGACTTAGAAGTGGGGCAATGGACACCGCTTGCAATTTTTTTGATTTTGCAATCGAATCCACGATAGGAATTGTATCAGTAACAAACAGCAGTTCAATGGGACAGTCATCAATCCTTTCTAAAGCAGATTCGACAAACAACCCATGCGTAACCGCAGCAAATATCCTATTTGCGCCCTTCTCTCGGCATGCTTTCGCTGCTGATATCAATGTCCCGGCAGTGGTGCACATATCATCAGCGAGAAGAACATCTTTTCCATTGACATCGCCTATCAGCATAGACATTTTTATGCGCGAAGCATCTAAACGCTGCTTATAGACAACAGCAAAGTCACATTTCAGATAAGAAGCGTAATCTCTTGCGAGTTTTATACTTCCAATATCCGGTGCAACAACAACAAAATCACCTGTGACAACACTCTTAAAAGCCCGCGCTAAAATAGCGCCGGAATGGAGATCATCGACAGGAATATCAAAAAATCCTTGCACTTGCCCTGCATGAAGATCCATTGTGACTACGCGGGCGGCACCTGCATTGACCAGCAAATTAGCGACTAATTTGGCAGTAATCGGCACCCGCGGTCTATCTTTACGATCTTGGCGGCAGTAGCCAAAATAGGGAATGATCACAGATATTTCACTTGCTGACGCGCGGCGAAGTGCATCGATGATCAACATCAATTCCATCAAATGATTATTGGGGTCTAGCGCTACCGTTTGTAATACAAACGTTGGGCGACCGCGCACATTTTCAAGAATTTGGACGTGATTTTCCCCATCTGGAAATCTGCCTAGTGCAATTTTTCCTAAAGTAATTCCTAGGTCATCTGCTATTTCTTTGGCAAGCGTTGGATGCGAAGAGCCGGAAAATAACAGGACCTTACTAAAATCGTGCTCCTGAGGAAATTGTCCATTATCGGGAGGTAAAGACAAAATAGACACTCCTCAAATCATTCGAAGATCTCAGACTCAGATCTTACGATAAATTGGGGTGGAAGGATTCGAACCTCCGCATGGCGGTACCAAAAACCGCTGCCTTACCGCTTGGCGACACCCCATCAATGACTGAACCACAAGTGCCAGCGTTGAAGTTGACATAATAGCGAAGATACAGTTTTTAAGCAAACATCTTTTTATGCCTGAGCATTCTTTTCTTAAATGCTTCCAAATAAATGGCCTGCAGGCTCAACCTTTTAAATAATTAACATTGCATCGCCATAAGAGAAAAAGCGGTAACGGTCTTTGACCGCTTTGGCATAGGCTTCCATGATCAGATCGTACCCTGCAAAAGCTGCTGTCAGCATTAGCAATGTAGAGCCGGGAAGATGAAAATTTGTAAGAAGAGACTCAACGTATTTAAATCGGTAGCCAGGATATATAAATATCTCGGTTTCATGCCTGCCGGGAATAATGATCCCTTGATCGGATGCTGATGATTCTAAGGCCCTGCAGCAAGTCGTTCCAACACAAATCTGACGCTTTGTCTTATCTCGACTATTTAACTGATCGGCAGTTTCCGCAGAGATCCAAAAAGGTTCTTTATGCATATTATGCTCGCGGATGTCGTCGACTTGTACCGGTTTAAAAGTTCCGAGACCAACATGAAGAGTAATTTGCGACTGTGACACACCATTGAGGGCCAATGTTTCGAGCATTTCTTTAGTGAAATGCAATCCTGCCGTAGGGGCCGCGACAGCCCCTTTCTCGGAAGCAAAGACCGTCTGATAGCGCTCTTTATCAGCAGGCTCATCACTTCTATGAATATATTGCGGCAAGGGCATATGGCCATGGCTGTCCAACAATGAAAAAAAGTCACCCTCAAAAAAAAACTTAACTTGCCGATTGCCATTTGGATGTACAGCGACAATCTCACAAAAGAAAGACTCGCTAAAATGAACGCGTTCGCCAATGCCTAGCTTTCTGCCGGGACGCACCATTGCTTCCCACAATCCAAGCTCAAGCTCCTTAAGCAAAAAAACTTCAGCTTGACCTCCGGAAGGCCTTTTGCCAAGCAATCGAGCCGGAATAACTTGTGTATTATTGAGAACAAGACTATCGCCGGGGCCTAGCATATCGGCGAGCTCGCGAAAAGCAAGCTCGCTAATAATTCCAGACTCCCGGTCGATCAGCATTAATCGTGAGGCATCTCTTTGTTCAAGTGCCTTTTGCGCGATTAGTTCTTTAGGCAGCACAAATTGATATGAGCTAAGGGCCATCATATCAGGATTTGAAGGTCTAACTTGCCGCA
>JACCVN010000588.1 GCA_013698165.1 Parachlamydiaceae bacterium
ATATTAACTATCAATTTCTATCATTAAAGATCTCGCAGAAAATCATTCACGGCAACTTCTTCAAAAAGTTCTTATAACAAACCTGGGGGCGTTATAAGGAAGTCCCGATAGGGGCAAACTATGGGTACGGAATATTTGAATATAAGTCCCGAAGGGGCGACTTGTGAAGCGTAATACAGGGCCATTTAAATGAGCTCAACCTGAGGCTTTGGCGCAGCCGAAATTTCTCAGATTCAGCTATTGTCGAGTATATCTCTAATCCCAGGGCTGTGGCTGTATTCGCTGCGCTCGGGGTAATTTGTAATCTTAGAATTAGATTTTTGACTTTTCAGATCCTGGTTCAGCAAAGGATTCGCCATACCCTTTTGGCTTATCAGCATCAGCTTTTGGGGGAGAGGTTACTCCAGTCTGTGGTGTGACAATGGGTGAAGGATCTTGTTTTTTGGTGACCGTATCTTTGACTGACTTAGTTGCATTCAACGTTTTACTTTCAGTGATGTGTAAGGTTTCGGGTAGGTATTTATTCCAATAGACAGTTGCTTCCTCGCGATGCTCGATGGTCATGGACGCCCCAAGAGCAATAAGCATCAAAAGGAGAGATAAGTAGAACCCGATAATCCTTTGAGAAACAAGTAAAGCAGTAAGAAGGAAGATTCCAGCTCCAACGGCCCAGGCGATTCCATGCTTTAACAATACGCAATCGTAAAAATCAGACATTGTGTTCTCCTACTTGCTTTTTTTTGACAATAACTTTATCAAAAGATTTCTGCAATCTTAAAAGGGCTAATAAGGGGACCTGATTTCGAGCCTCCACAGTAAAGTTTGCAACTTTGTGTCTTTGCGTCAAACTGGTGGTAGTTCGAAATCGTTTCCCAAAAAGCTTCAGCCTTTAGAAAACTGTTCATTGAGTTCGAAGGGATCTTGAGGTTCGTTGAATCCGAAATAAGTACGTATTTGCCCCATGATGAAAAAAGATCCGCAGATGATGAGGACTTCATCGTTCACACCCGCGTTTTCTACTGCGGAGTTTAAATTTTCTAAAAGTGTTGGCTTTAAATTAAGATTTTCTTCTTTGATACCCGCATTTTGTAAAGCATTGTACAGTGTTCTAGCCGGTAGGGCTCTGGAATTGTTGGCAGCAATACAATGGAAGGAACTACCAAATTTAGCGAGTACGGAAGTGCAACTTTGGAGGTCTTTATTTTTGGACAGGCCGCAAACAATGCGCATTGATTTTTGTGGATAGCGTTTATATATAGACGAAAGTAGATATTCAAGGCCGTCTGGGTTGTGTGCGACATCTAAGATGATCGCGTGAGGCTTGTGCAGGTTTTTAATAGCGTTTGAAGGAATATGCTCCATTCTGCAGGAAGGACGTTCACGAATACCTTTATTAATGTACACGTTTGGAACTTTCAATATTTCAAGACAGCGGCGGGCTATAGAGCTGTTTTCGGCATCAAAGTTTTCGAAATGACCTGTCACTTGTTCCCATTGGCATTTTCTTTCATTAACAATTGGAGAGATAAGATCCTTAGGTACCTTTGGGCCAATAACTAAAGGACATCCATTTTTTATGATGCCTGCTTTTTCTAAAGTAATCGCTTCGAGTGAATTCCCAAGTATTTCAGTATGGTCTAGTGAAATTGAAGTGATGACTGTAAGCTTAGGCATGATCACATTTGTGCCGTCGAGTCGCCCCCCCAGTCCTGTTTCAAGAACAGCAATGTCAATACTTTGTTCGGCAAAGTAGAGGAATGCCAAAATGGTTGTAATTTCAAAGAACGTTGCGGAAATATTCTGCGAATCGATTACAGTATAAATTTTTTGAAGAATATCTAAGATGGCAGTTTCAGGGACCATTATTGAATTGATGCGAATGCGCTCACGGAAAGTAGAAATGTGCGGAGAAGTAAAAAGGCCTACGCGTTTTCCTTGAAGTTGGAGGGCATAAGCAATTTTTGTTGATACCGATCCTTTTCCGTTTGTTCCTGCGACATGCACAGATGCAAATTGCTTTTCCGGGTTCGCAAAGGCTTTACAAAGACTTTCAATATTTGAAAGGCCCAGCTTTACACCTTTATGGAGGTTTACGGAATAGAGACGTTTAAGCAATTCAGAGTACGTTGTCATTCCGATTTAAACGTTTCATTTTCTATAAAACGGTTTTGAAGAATATTGAAGCGTGCTTCATCGACCCAAGAGCATCCAAGAGAAACCATCGGTTTAATATCTCCGTGGAAATCAGAGCCACCCGTCATCAACCAGTTCTTTTGGGTAGCAATTTTGATCCATGGCTTTTGCGCGGCAAGGGGAAAGCGTGAATAGTAGCATTCAAGACCGTCAAAATTCATGTGTAGAAGCTTAGATATAGTCTTAGAATTGTTGATTAGGTGTGGGTGGGCGATAATTGCAAAGCCTTTAGCTTTTTGGATGACATCTATTGTCTCCTCAGGAGTAAAGAAATTACCTTTAGCGTAACATGAGCGTCCTTCGCCAATAAATTTGTTGAAAGCTTCGCGAATATCTTTGACATAACCTTTTTGCACCATAAGCTTAGCAATATGCGGTCTGCCGATGACAGGATGCTGTGATGC
>JACCVN010000600.1 GCA_013698165.1 Parachlamydiaceae bacterium
GTATTGACTAATACAACCCCTTTTACGATCGACAAACCACGGGAGCTTTCACGCTAGAAATAGACGAAAATTCAACCTTGACAGTGTACTAGTTCATTACCAACATTGCCTGAACTTGAAGATTTCAAAAGATTATTCTTTGCCTATAAGCGCAAGTCGTTTAACTTTTTGTGGTCTTTCGTATCACTCTTTATTAGAGCATTTAAGAAAAGTTAAAGATTGATTTTTTTGATATATTTTGTTTAAATTCCTGCATAAGAGGCATTTATTAATATGATTTCAAAAAAAATTCCAAAAATTTTTGGCACCGATGGCGTACGAGGCAGGGCTAATGTTTACCCCATGGTCGTTGAAGTCGCTTTATCCCTGGGCCGAGCTGCAGGCAAGCTGCTACGCAATCATAATGGAAAACATCGCGTTGTGATCGGAAAAGACACGCGCCTTTCATGCTATATGTTTGAAAATGCTCTCATTGCAGGGCTATGCTCGATGGGCATTGACACTTTGATGCTGGGCCCCTTCCCTACACCCGGTGTAGCGTTTATTACGCGCGCTTACCGTGCTGATGCAGGTATTGTGATCTCTGCTTCGCATAACCCTTTCTACGACAATGGGATCAAGTTTTTTTCCGCTGAAGGATTTAAGCTTCCTGATGCATGGGAAGCTGAAATGGAAAAATTGGTACATACCAATGAATTTGGAGAATCCCTGCCCCTGGATTTTGATATTGGAAAAAATGCAAAAGTCAATGATGCCGATGGCCGTTATATCGAATTTGTCAAAGCCACCTTTCCAAAACGCCAAACTCTCAAACACTTAAAAATCGCCTTAGATTGTGCTAATGGGGCGGGATACAAAGTTGCGCCCTTAATATTTAAAGAATTGGATGCAGAAGTTTTTTTGTATGGCAATACTCCAAACGGCATGAACATCAATGAGAAATGCGGCTCTCTTCACCCTGAGACAGTCCGCCAGGCTGTTTTATTTCATAAAACGGACGTCGGCATAGCCCTTGACGGGGATGCGGATAGAGTGATTATGGTGGATGAAAATGGTCAATTTATTGATGGCGATATTATTCTAGCGATTTGCGCCAAAGACATGAAAGAAAAGGGCTTGCTGCTCAATGACACTGTAGTTTCGACTATAATGTGCAACTACGGATTTATGAAAGCGATGGCTGGCCTAGGCATTAAAGTTGTTCAATCGCAAGTTGGCGATCGCTATGTCATCCAGGAAATGTTAAAGCATAACGCTGTCTTAGGCGGGGAACAAAGCGGACATTTGATATTTTTAGAACAAAACACCACAGGTGATGGACTAGTCTCAGCTCTCCAGGTATTGCGCATCATGATAGAAAAAAATTGCAAGCTCTCAGAACTTGCATCTATCATCGAACGCTATCCTCAAGCTAATATCTCTGTAAAAGTCAAACTAAAACCACCTCTCAGTGATCTGACAAAAACCTCTTCACAAATAAAATTAGTTGAAAAGGCCTTAGGAGACAATGGCAGAGTTCTAGTCCGATATTCAGGCACAGAAAATATCTGCAGAGTAATGGTCGAAGGCCCTAATTTTGATCAAGTTCACAAGTACGCAGTAGAGATCTCTGAAGTTATCAGTCAAGAGATCGGCGAAAATTAATACAGCATTCCTTAAAGGTTAATATATGTGTGGAATATTCGGATATGTCGGCAAACGTAATCGCAATCCTGTCAACATTGTGCTGGAGGGCCTTAAGAAGCTGGAATATCGCGGCTATGATTCTGCAGGCATTGCCGGTATTTCACATGGTAAAGTGCGCTTTTGTAAAGAAGTGGGAAAAATCGCGGCTTTGGAAAAACAGGTGGAATTATCCGGATTATCTCTCGAAATGGCGGTTGGACATACCCGTTGGGCAAGCCACGGTAAACCAAACACCATAAATGCACATCCTCACTTTGATCAAAATTATACCTTAGCAGTTGTACACAACGGAATTATCGAAAACCACGCTTCTCTGCGCAAAAAATTAATCGTCGAAGGCATTACTTTTGTCTCAGAGACTGATACGGAAGTGGTCGCCCATTTAATTGGAGTCCACTACAAAGGCAATATGCTCGTTACTCTTAGAGAAGTCTCTCACCTTCTCAAAGGGGCTTTTGCTCTCACCATTATTCACAAAGATTACCCTGACACAATTTTTGCCATTTCCCATGAATCCCCAATAGTGATAGGGCTTGGCGAGAATGAGGCCTTTGTTTCGTCGGATTCACAGGCCTTTACTGAGCATACTTTAGACGCTATCTACCTGTCTAAATCTGAGATTGCATGTATAACACCTGGAGAATGCAAAATCTACGACCTGGACATGCAAAAGGTTGACAAAACTGTTGAGAAAGTTTCATCCAGCCATTCTGTAACATCCAAAGGTGAGTACAAACATTATACATTGAAAGAAATTCATGAGCAGCCTGAATCGATCCAAAGGGCTATTGACAATCGCTTATCTGAAATCTATGGTACAGCCCAGTTTGCTGAAATGATCGCAAACCCTATCGATTTTACCTCTGTTGAAAGAATCCTCATATTAGCGTGCGGAACCTCCTTGTACGCCGGATTTGTATCCAGTTATATGATCGAGGATAAAGCGCGGATCCCAGTGCAAGTGGAAATCTCATCAGAATTCCGTTACAAAAATCCGATTGTTCTTCCGGGCACATTGACGATTGCCATTAGCCAATCGGGAGAAACTGCAGACACTATCGCTGCAGTACGCGAACTAAAAAGCAAAGGTGGAAAGGTACTGGCCATTTGCAATGTTCAAGGTTCGACGCTAACCCGAGAGGCTGATGCAGCTTTGATGTTGCACGCCGGACCAGAAATCGGCGTATGTTCGACAAAAGCATTTACAAGCCAACTGACCGTGTTAGCCTTATTGACGCTAGTGTTTGCGCGCATTCGTCATATGAACAAGGAAGAAGGTAGAGAATTTATTAAGGAAATCATCGCTATTCCGGAAAAAGTCAGAGAGGTCCTGGAACAAGCATCTCATATTGAAGCGTTGGCAAAAAAGTATGCAAAATTTGATAATTTCTTTTTCCTTGGGCGCAACTACCTCTACCCAACAAGCCTGGAAGGCGCCCTGAAGCTCAAAGAAATTTCATATATTAACGCTAACGGTTATCCCGCAGGAGAAATGAAGCATGGCCCTATTGCGTTAATTAATGAAAATTGCCCTACAGTCGCTCTTTGTGCCAATAAGTTGACTTTTGAGAAACTGGTAAGCAATTTGATGGAAGTCAAAGCTCGCAGTGGAAAAGTTATCGCCATCGCCGCAAAAAACCAGGATCTTTCAGGAATTGCCGACGATGTCATCGTTATTCCTGAAACAATTGATGA
>JACCVN010000001.1 GCA_013698165.1 Parachlamydiaceae bacterium
GTTTCGCTGATTACTAAGTAGTCACACGATTGACGCGGGGTGGAGCAGGGGTTAGCTCGTTGGGCTCATAACCCAAAGGTCGGAGGTTCGAATCCTTCCCCCGCTATTTTTAACTGTAGTTGCCAGTTCTCTCGCACTGACAGTTTAAGGCGGTATAGCTCAGTCGGTAGAGCAACGGAATCATAATCCGTCTGTCGTCGGTTCAAGTCCGGCTGCCGCTATTCGTTTTTCTTATTTCAGAGGCCTTTCAGGCCTCTTTTTGTTTTTATCCCTTTATCAGATTTCTTGTCTCTTTATTTCAGTTTACGTTACTACTTTTTCGAAATAATAAAGATGAATTGGTGCCGGCGAGCGTACATCACATTCCAGTACATCAATTACTGTTTTGGATTAAATATAAATGGAGCTCTAACGCTCTAGGATTCAATCGACATGAAATATTACAACACAAGAGATCTCTGCAAGCCGAGTAAATACCTTCCACATGGAAAGTCCATACTCGGCTTTAAAGTCTTATTCTTTAGACGCAGTTTCCAATATCCCAGAAGTTAGAATTCCTGTAGCTAGCAAGGAAGGCGTCACAGAAGGATTTGGATTGTACGGAATCGTTTTAACATGCGCCCACTCACGCCAGGCTAAACCACGATCAGATATGGCATTAACATTTGGATCAAAGTTCCTCCAGCGTAATCTCAATTCATCTTTACCCAATGAATATATTAAATTCGAGTCTGTTTGGACGTAGTCGGGTTTGACTAGGTTGTGCTTTTTAATATAAGCATTCACAGTCTCATCTACAGGATTGCCAGTGCTAGAAGTCAGTTTTTGAAACCCACCTACAAGTAGACCTATACAAAAGGAAGTTAGCATCGCTTCTGGAAGCAGTTGAGCATGCTTCAACAATTCCTGCCCAGCAGCCTTAAGCTTCTGGTGGCTATTTTCTTCTTTAAGAGCTGCTAGAACAGCGCCAGTAGTGAGACCTCCAGCTGTAATTACAGTTCCAATAATTAAGCTAATGATCGATAGTGGATTCCCTACAGCTGCATGACCTAAGGAAGCTCCGATAATGCCGACTCCAATTTTGGACCAGGATTCGGGTTTTGTCAATTCTTCAGCCATTTTTACAATTAGTTTCGCTAATTGTACGGCTGCTTTTGCTGGATGGATTGTGGCATAAACGGCAGCTTTAATGAGATTAACTATCATCGTAATGACATTGCGGACAGCACGGGCCGGCAATTTTGCTAAGAAGACTGCCAATTGTTTAAGCTTGCTTTCCCAAGGTTGCTGAAGCTCATTCGTATCTAGCCAAGCATTAAATTTTTTGAGAGGCTTTAGTTTGGACATGAGGAGGTTTAAAATACTTCCTGCTTTATCACAAACAGAATCAAGCAAATCGGTGTTCAGAATATTTGGGATCTTATCAACGACATCTGTTTCAAATTGGTTTAATTTTCTGATTGCCAGTTCGTTCCACTTAACTTTAGGGATTACGTCTGTTTGTGCAGATACTTCTGCAATTGCAGTTTTGGCTCCGCTCATAGAACGAGCTGTTTTCGCAGAAACGGCCTTCGGCTGATGAACAGACGAAGTAGAATTAGCGAGGAAAGGTTGTTCACTAAATTGTGTTGGGTTAATACTTGTCATATTAGGGCTCCTTTGTTTATAATATTATTTAACTAAAATTAGACAATCAAAGTTTAGTTTAGTATAAAAAAGGATTTAAGTCAAGTAATAAGTTTATTAAGGAGCGTTTAATTAGTTTGTCTTTTATGAGGGGGAAGGTCAAGAAAAGATTTTGCTGATGGTTAAATCAGTAATATATGTTTAGGGATCATTTAAAAAATGGTATATAAATTTCTAATTGCTTAATTATTAATAATGGTCAATCATAAGAGCCATTCAAAAGTTCTTGGCTGAAAGTTAAAAGATTGTCGCGCTTTTGCATTTGATGCGCCTCTGAGCTTTGTCGCGTAGTATACAGCTTCCGGGCCTTTTTCCTTTTGGCCTTCTTCTTCAGAGATCCTTAGGGGCTTTGGGGCATTTAAATATCGAGCAAATGCCGGAAGCCATTCCCACATCGGAGTTGGGCAATCATTCACAATGTTATAGATGCCTGGAGTGCTGTATATTGCCGATGCCACTGCCATGGCAGCATCTTCAATGTGTACAAAATTCCAAACGCCTTCCCCTTGTCCTATAAATGGAAATTCATTTTTATTGATCTGTTCTGCCATATTCCCAGCAGGGTGATACCATGTTCCCGGGCCATAAAAAAATCCAAATCTCAAAGCCACACCTTCAATATTTGAGGATTCCAGAACTCGTTGTTCAATTGTTTCAATAATATGAGTACTAGAGTTTATGCCAGGAGTTGCATCAGAAGTTAGGGGAGTGGTTTCATCGGCAAGACCAGTTCCGTGAGCGTACCAAAAACCGCTCGATTGAGTGATATATCGTTTGGCGCCGAAGGTTTCGGCTGCCGCTTGCAAATTGGCCCCCCCTTTGACCCGGATTTTGGCATCCATTTTAGCGGCATTGCGCATTGTTTCAGG
>JACCVN010000038.1 GCA_013698165.1 Parachlamydiaceae bacterium
AGCGAAGACTGCCGCAGCTACGGGTAAGCAAACAAGCCCTCATAACCCTGACAAGGGCTCTTCTCTTTTATTACATACTCAGCTTAAATCCCATTGTCCCCTTGTCACGGGGCTAGACTCAAAATAAGATTAAATGAAAAGCATGATCGGAATGCGGAGCTACATTTTGGGCACCCTCATCGCACTTATGCAATTACCTTAATTGGAGTTCAGCATTAGATTGTTCATATGAACATGTAGATTCGGTGTCTCGGAAACATGCCATCACTTCACCCGAAGATGGCAATCCATACGCATGCAACGACAGGCAAACGCTTGAACCTTTATTACACAGTTTATGAATAAAATGATTCTTCAAGCCATCAATGTCTCCTTCACCCTCGCAGAAGATGATTTCATCGATGACACGAATGCTATTTCCGAGTGAAGAAGAAGTGACCAATTCATATTTTTTTTGAACAAGAGTGCCTTTTAGGACGGCAAATGCACATGGAATTGGATGACTATGAATAATAGAGGCATTTAAGGATTTAGAAGCGCAAGTCGCTAATCCTTCTGATGGCCAAACATAAACGAAAAAAGTCAGAGGGATCGAACCGCTAAACTTATTGTCTCCTTCCCATAATGTAAAGCAATTGAAGCTAGTAACAGAATTCTGATCGATTTCTGGAACTTCATAAGCATCAATTGAAAACCCTTCCTTTACCAGAGCTTTAGTGATCTGTGAGATTATAACACTCAAATGAGCTGCTTGATCTGCAGGCAATTTGCTCGAAACGCGAGAAAGTTCTTTTTCCAAGATCGAAAATAAAAGCTTCTGGTTGGCCTTATGCTTAATTGAGTCTTTAATATGATGATGTTTGTATAGATATGCCCCCAGATTCTAATTTTGCAGATACAGATCTTATTATCTATAAAGATAGCTTAAAAGGACACTTGCCCTTGAATGGAATCAAAGAAAGTGAATTTCAAAAAATAGAAGCTCTATTGAAAAAATTAAAATCTGACAGCTGAAGTGAAGTCCTTTATAGCAGCGGAACGCAGAGACGCGGAGCCGCAGAGAAACAGCAATAAAATTAACGCTTTACAGCTGAAGAGTTTATCTCTCTAACAATTTGTTTTCTAAAGGATATTCTCTGAATCCAGCATTTCTAAGTCTCTATGTTGTGCTGTTAAAAATTCTGTCTTTTACAGCACCGGTAATTTTATAATCTTGTTCTTAAAATTGGCCTTGTAAAATAAATTGAAATAATCTATAATATGAGGACTTTAGCCCCGGCACAAATAATTATTTTCTAACATTAAAGGATTTTTATAGGTATACAACAACTTAATTTATTTATTAACTCACCAGAGAATTACATTCTGCAATTAGAAAAATCTAATGGCAAGGAAAATCTAACTGTTCTCAAAAAGGGTTTATGGTCATGGCTAAAAATTCATGTTGGTTCATGCTTTGGCCTGTTTGACAAAAGTACAGTTCAACTCAGCGAAGTGGCAAAATTTGTTTTTGCTCATAAAAGTCAGATCGACCCCAAATTATGCCAAGCTTTAGATCATAAAATTGCTTTCTGGAATTTAAAGCATTCTCCGAATTTGAAGATTATGACTATCGATCCTAACTTTTCCAAATCGGAATTTCAGGTCAAAAATAATGGAAATTTCTCAAAATGGCTGAAAATTACCGATCGTGATATTAGTGCTGAAACTGAAATTATAAAAATCTTGCCAAAGGACACCTTTATCTGTGTAAGTTCCAAAATTGATAAACCCGAAACTTTTAAAAATGCTTTCAGCAATTATCAAGATGCCCCAACAAATGGAAATATTGGTGTTGTAACTCTACAACCTACAACGGTTTCGAGTGCTTTTATGCTTTTAAAAAAGGGATTTCCAGACATGAATAAAATTGCTCTCTATCTGAATGGCGAGACAAAAGATGGGGCTGAGGAACTAGTAAAACTAGCTGCGTTAGGATTTACAACAGATCTCTTTTTCTATCAAGATAAGCAAAATAACATGCACATCAAAATTTCCCTAAGATCGAACAAATGACGCGATGAAAATCGTAACCATTTTTAGACAATTACGAATCATTGATGAGGGTATAAAGTATTCAATGATTCGTAATTTCTCTCTTCGCCTTTCCCTCTCCCATCTGCGTTAATTTAGTTTGCAAAAACCTTAATAGCTTGTCTTGTATACTTAAACACCCTTTTTTCGTGCTTTTCTTTACCTTTTATGTTAATCCTCTAGCATGTTTACACCCATATTTTAAAATGCATTTCATAAAAACAAAGAGGTTTTCATGCCAGTACAGGAGATCAATCCAGCGACTATCGAGCTTACAT
>JACCVN010000095.1 GCA_013698165.1 Parachlamydiaceae bacterium
GAGCCGGGAGTATAAAAACCAGTATCTGACCATGGATCAAATAATCTGATATTTCCATTAGTATCCACTGGGGCAAAAGCATAATTGATATGCGTAACAAGGTTAGCATTAATATCTTTGGCATAAAATGGTTGTGCACGATACATTGCCCAGTTTGGAAAGTAACCCACAATTTTTCGATTCGAATTTGGCGGTGTAGGAATGTTCACAATAACAGCGATAACATTACTTACATTACCTAATTGGGAGCTATTTTTCGCTCTAACTCGATAATAATACTGGCCAGATGATTTAAAACTAAAATCCTTATGTGTATCAGAACCATTATAGACTTCAATTAATGAAGAAAAATCCCCTTTTGTAGACTCTTCAAGGATGTAACCAGTAGCATTTTCTACCGCCGACCAGCTCACTTTATAGTTACCATCTAGATCAGGATTGACAATTTCATTGAGCACTGGAATACCAATTGGCATTGGAGAAGTTTGAATTGTCACTGATTGAATAACGCTGTAGGGACCTGTAAGGCTTTGACCTACTGCTGCCACTCTATAATAATATGTACCAGCTGCTTGACCTTGAAAACCCTTTTCCAGAATATTTTCTGAAAGAATGGTTATTGGATTTGAGAAAGTGCTTGAAGTTGATTGTTGAAGAATATAACGAGTTGCACCACTTACCGGTTTCCAACTTACATTGTAATTGCCATCCTTATCATCATTGAGAATGGGGTTTAATTCAGGCGCTGTAGGAACTTCCACATTAGAAATGGGATTCCCTGAAGCCACAATATTTGAAAAAGGTATACTCGAAGAGCTTTGGCCTTTAAGAATTATGCTTAATGTGACTTTCCCATTAGGAGTTACAGTACCGCCTTCTGCCCATATAGGGCTTGTGATTTTCACATGGTTATTTGAGACAGTAAATTCCCCTCCACAAAGCCCGGTAATTGTGTCTCCTTCTAATAAATCAAATTCAGCCATCCAACGATTAACAGTTGAATCTGAAGGATTGATTAATTCTAATAAAACTTGTTTTCCTCCTTCCCACGTGGAAATAACCTGAACAGTTGGAGAAAGTGCAATTATTAATGGTTCTGTCGGATCTGTAGGATCTGTAGGATCGGTCGGATCAGTTGGATTCGTTGACCCATCATCACTGAAAGCTTTTAAATTTATTAGTTCTCTTGTTCCTGAACCTGAAATTTGCATGCCAAATGTAGTTTTTTGACCTGGCTGTAAAGAACCATTCCAACTCTCATTTTTTGCAGTAATATTTCCGTTAGTAGCGATATACTGAGCATTCCAGAGATTTTCTATTTTCTGAGTGCCAGCAAGTGTGAATGTAACTTTCCAATTCGAAATGGCCTCAGAAGTATTGTTATCCACCTCTACATCTAGAAGATACCCGTTATCCCATTCCGAAGAAACTTTTTGACTACTTTGAATCGTCACTTCAGCCCATGCAGAAAAGTGGGTAAGAACCATCATTACCACTAAGAATGGCAATTTCCATAAACTATTTTTCATAGTTATTCTCCTTTTTTTGGGTTTAGGCTAAGGGTTGATTTATACATAATTTTATTTTAAAATCCAATTCTTTCTGAAGAAGCTTTGCCGTTGATGGCCCAGGAAAATTTATTGACCATTCTGATTAATTTCCTGAATGCGTATTGGCACAAAATCTGGTTTAACTGGGAACAATCGTACTATCTGGTTATCAACTTCGGTGTAGGATCAGCGTATAAACCTCAAATTTCTTAAGGTTTACGGTAAATCCTTTTCTGATGCTTTAATGGAATCTTAATCTCCATCTCCATTTCCATCTTGTCGTGGCTGATGGTGTCTTTTGGGGATGGCGAGCAACTTCAGTTTCATGAGGCCATTCTTACATTGGATGATGTTCGAGTTCCTCAGGAAGCTATCCGTGACCGCGTGCTAAGATATTTTGGCAAAAGCGGCTGGTTTGATAAAGAGTCTAAAGAAAAAATGTTGCACTATGAGAATAGCATTTTCTCTCTCGATGCGAAGGTTAAAATCCAACCATGGAACAGGGCGGGTCTGGAACGCCTTATCAGATATTGCGCGCGGCCGCCATTGCGAATGAAAATCTGAGCATGAATGGTAATTAAAACTTCTCTTCGATCGGAAAGATAAAACTTGAAGCAAGATCCACTTTTGTGTGCTGTTTATCTTGTGGTAGGGACGTAGAAACAGGTCTGGGGTAAGATTT
>JACCVN010000124.1 GCA_013698165.1 Parachlamydiaceae bacterium
TGGTCTAAACAAAGCCAAGCAATGACAAACTTAGCTCAAGCTATGTAGGTATAAATTATAAAGAAGGAGAACCCTATGGAATTAACCGAAATTATGGACATCATCGTTAAAGTCATCGAAAAATTCGGCTCTAAGTGTTCTCCTGAAGAACAAGAAAAGATTAAAGGAATTTTAATTCAATTTTTTGTTGAAGGTAAACCTCCTGTTGAAGCAATGGGACGCCCAAAGGAAGATTCCGAGCTAATGTATAGCTATTGTGTGAGCCTATATGATGGAGGCAAATACAAAGAAGCATTACCCGGATTTTGGAACCTATTTACTTTAGATCCTCGCAATCCACGCTACATCTTTGGATTTGCGGCTTGCTTGCATAAACTTAAGAAATATGAAGATGCCATAGAGAACTACCTTGTCGCTGCCCGCCTGGAGCCTGATAACCCAACCGCTTGGGGGCATATGGCTGACTGCTATATTAACCTGGGCCAACTGGAGCTGGCTGCCACAATGATTGCTAAAGCAGTCGAAGTTGCAGGTGTTAATCCTGAACATCAAAAGTTTAAACAGCAAGCGACTCTCATACATCAGGCATTAAGAGCGCAAATTGATGGTGAAGATGCTAAAGCATCACCCGAGCCTACAGTAAATGTAGGCAGCTAACATAAAGGAAGAAATTTATGACAATATCAGGAGCAGGGCCTGGTGGAGTTCCAGGGAACACTCCACCTCCTACCATTCGAGAACAAGAGACCACGGCAAGTACCGTTGCAGCGAAGGCGGGAATGCATATAGTGATGGACACTCTTTTGATTCCTATGCTTTTGGTTGACCAAGAGTCCCGCAAATACTCTTCCAGCTCAAATAGACCTGTCCTTGCACCTCTATCAACCTCGCGTGGGGCTGCGTCTTATCCGGCGCCATCAGATGAGAGTTGGAAGTTGGTCTATCACGAATTGACAGATAAACTGCCAATAGCATTTCGCGCATTATTTGAATCCGCAATGTGGCTGCCTGTAGACGAACGTAACCCAAATATTACTAAAGGGGATGGCGCGCTTCAAACCTTTTCAAAATTACTCACCTTATTACGCAACGCCGCCACACCCCTCAATCCTGAAAGTCTGGAAGGTCTTAGAGCCTCAGACAATATCTTCCGGCCCTATATAGCCTTAAATGCGATGGTTTTTGCCTGTGAGCAACTGCTTATAGGAGCTCAGGCCTACCTGGCAATGGTAGGCGCCAATGACCCCCATTTTGATATTATTGCCAATGCTCTTGGAGAATTTACTGTGATTACAGAAGACATAACGTCTGCCGCAAAGCTTTTGACTAACAGTTCCACTGAAAATCAAGGTAAAGAACTTCTAGCATCAGCCCATGATCAAATTGTCACTCTAAGTGACCAATTTGATCGAGTCGGTGCGGGAGGAGAGTTTCTTGTATTGGGTCATACTTTGCACGCTGCCGAACTTGCAACTGCCGCTCTGCTTTTAGGAAATCTGGGAACCGCAGCGCTGCTCTTTGGCTTATCTAATGCCACTTATGGCCTTGAAAAAGGAACCAGCTTTCTTGGATTAGTAGGGCCTAGTTATTCTGCCTTCACTCAGTCGATTTCTGAGGGGATAAGTTCTATTTACCTCGGCGATGTAAATGCCGGACAAGAAATGATTTTCAAAACCCTCTTAGACACGACTCTACTTACGACTTTACTTCTTGCTTCCATAATGTACGATGGAAACACCCAAAAAGTGCAAAAGGACCTCACTCCGGCGGAGGTTTCGGAAATCAATTTCTCGCATGAACTAACTGTGGATTTTCTGGCAAGTTCAGGAATGTTGTCGGAAATCGGGAATCTAATCGCTAAAGAATCAGGGGCCAGCGAAACTAAACAAGCTTCGATGGCCGCACTTATTGAGACAAGCTTAATGCTGCTTTTAATTGCGCCTAGCATAAAAGGGGGAGATTTTGACAGTATCGGACCCCTTCTCAATGGGATCACAGATAAGCTAACGGGCTCCCTTGCCAAGGGAATGCAAGGGCTTAAAGGGAGTGAAACAATATCTCAAGCGCTCAAGGTTGCCTTGCAGCAACTAGAAATCGCATTGAATAATAAAGACTTAGGCGCATTGCAGAATGCATTAAAAAAAAGCCTGGAACTCACAACAGCAACGACTGAAGGTTTTATCGCTGACCTAAAGGACTTAAAACACACCGCGCATACGACATCAGACAATCTCGATGTGAGTGCTAACAACACCGCCACTACCCATATCACTCAGGCGGCGTAATATTAATGGTTGCCTTATCAAAATAGGGAGAATGTTATGACTACACCAATTCCATCAAGTGTTACTACAACCCCTTCAGATTTAACTGCCCCACCTACCAAAGGAACTGCCCATTCAGCTTTAGAGCTTGCGCAGGCTCTTGGTGTTGCATTTAAAGACCTTTATTCTGGAAAGGGTTTGAAAGAAGTTTCACCTGAGAACACTGACGAAGTTAACGCTGCAATAGTTGCAGAAAATGATAAGATTCTGATGGGCAAAGCTGAGGGTATGGTATCGGATGTTAATCAGCTTGTCTCGGAACTTAAACAAGCATTTCTTGTCATCGGCAGTCCTGAACTACATAAACCTGATGAAGTGTTAGCTGCCAAAGCAATCATCAGGGCTGTGACAGGAGGAGTTACAGTAGCAGGTGCGGATAGAGAGACAAATCATACATACAATGCCTTTTTAGGGGGACTCGTCAGCGTCGCACTACTTGAGGCGATGATGGAGTTCATGAAATCCCAACAGGTAGGTGCGAAACTTTCCTCAGAAATGTGGCTGCAATGCAAAGATGTGCTTGAAGATCTCACCGAAGCTATTGTCAAGAACATCAAAGATAAAGCCAAAGCAGAAGCCGTCGAACACATCGTTCAGGCAGCTTGTAGCGCCGGAGCTATGATTTTCTCGATGGGGGCCGGATATAAAGGTTTGAAGGCCTCAAAAGCATCCGAATCACAAGCTTGGAACATGATGGGACAAGCTGCTGGATCACTTTTCACCGGAGTAATCCAAAACTTGGCTCTTGCACCGTTAGCAATTTATAAAGGAGACGTTGACGCGCAAAAAGTTACCAATGAAATGATGAAAGACTTTATGAATACAATGATGCAAAAAATGGACAAAACAGCGGAGGATCAGAGTAAAAACTTTGGCGATTTCCTTGACACCTTAAGAAATTGGCTATCAAAAGTCTCAGAAATGTGCAGAAGTTTAACTGGAAAACAAGTTTAATACTGCTCTATCGAGTGCGAAAACGAATTTTTCGCACTCTAGATGGACGAAACTGGACTGTATGGACATATTGGGCGTTTTAGCCAATTTAATTCATTCATGTCCATTTCGTCTATTTTATACTAAGAGTATCCCTATTTCTAGAGCCCTAAAGTGGAGATTATTATGATCGACTATTTAATGCAACAGCTCTGTAATGAAATGAAAATATCCCCTCCACTAAAACCTTTAAAGCCGGGAATATATGTGATACCCTTTGAAAACATCACCCTCACTATCACCGCTATGCCTATGCAGGGAGTCATGCTTTCTGCTGATCTGGGCCTTTTTCCGGGACATAAAGAGGAAGAATTTTTTGAAGCAATGCTAGGCGCCAATCTTTTTTGTGAAGCCACAAAAGGTGCAGTACTGGGCTTATCCCAGGATGCAACGTATATGACCTTAACCCATGTGGTTGAACACCGTCTTGATTACCGAGAATTCCGGGACATTGTCGAAGATTTTCTCAATACTGCAGATAGTTGGTATGAAGAAGCTCATGCAACTAAATAAATTGTAGCCGCTGTGATTCGCAGCAATCCGAAACGACCATTTTGGCATTGAATTTGCACATACAATCGATATCTGATATAATCAAATTATAAAAAGAGAGTAATTATGACTGCAGAATCAAATTCTGAAGATGACATAAAAGAAAAAGAAGACAACTCCCTACTCAATGATGGCAACACTTCTCGACCTGAAGAGGATACGCCTGATAACGATATAGACACGCCAAAGGATAATGAAGAAATGGATACAATTTTTGATGAAGAAAATAAAGACAGGAATTTTCTGGCAGAAATAAATTTCGATGTAATTGACGCAGGACGATGGCTCTTAAAAGTCATCGGCGGCCCCAATAATGGTGCCGAATTTTCAATGCATTCAGCGAGCGCTTATGTGATCGGTACTGATCCTAACTCTTGCGATATTATCTTTCATGACACAAGCGTTTCTCGGCAACATGCCCGTGTAAGCATAACTCCAGATGACATACTGACCATTGAAGACCTTAAAAGTCGGAACGGCACATTGCTTGATGGCGAAAAGATTAAAACTAGATCAACTCTTCCCCCCAATGCCATCGTAACAATCGGTACAACATCATTCACGGTTTATGACCGTGAAGGCGAGATGCAAACGATTATCTCCCCTTTTTTACCGGCGATTGTTAAATCTTTACAAGCTGAAGAACTTAAACAGGCTGCACCCCCACCTCCTCCCGCCCGCGAAGAGGTTAAATCGCAACCTAATGATGAAGCGAAAGAACTTTCTTCAAGCTTGGAAATGAAATCTGCAGAAAAATCTGTTCATAATTTGGGAGCATTCATTGTTCTAGGGATTATCACTGCTCTATTCGTCATTATAGGAATAGGAACTGCCACATTGTTCCGCGGAGAGCCCATCGTCAAACAGCAGGAAGTTGATGCCGTAGAGCTTATACAAAAAGCTCTGGAGCCTTTTCCAAGTGTCAAACCTTTTTTCAACAAATCAACGGGTGTTTTACAGCTGACCGGGGACGTGCTAACTCTAGCAGACAAAAACAAAATTCTTTACAGCCTCCAAGGATTCAATTTTGTTAAAGACGTCGACAGCAGTGGAATAATCATTGATGAATACGCTTGGCGAGAAATCAATCAGGCCCTTGCAAAAAATCCGACCTGGAAAGGCATCACTGTTTATGCGGCGGCCCCAGGAAAATTCATTTTATCCGGTTACTTGCAAACCCGCAAGCAATCTGCGCAACTCTCTGAATATCTTGCTGCTAATTTTATGTATCTTGATAGGCTTGAAAACAGGGTCGTTGTCGAAGAAGAACTAATCAATTCAGCATCCACATATCTGCAAAATGCAAGTCTCCCTCAAGTGGCTGTACAGGTGGCTAATGGTGAAATTACATTAACAGGTACCATACCTCCTGCTAAAAAACCGCAATTAGAGGGAATCTTAGAGGACATAAAGAAAATTGATGGCGTTCGTGGAGTGAGAAACTTTGTGACCCAATCAGGACCGGAAGCTTCTATGGTCAACATCAGCGATAAATACTCAGTTACTGGGTTTTCTCGCCAAGGTAGCACCTATAGTGTAGTTATCCAAGGACACATCATTTCTGTCGGCGACGAGCTTGATGGCATGACTATTAAAAAGATCACCTCGAATGGGATTTTCTTAGAGAGGGATAACGTGCAGTATCGCATCGACTTTAGTAAGTAAAAGCAATGCTGGTGTAGCCTGCTGCGAGACGCAGCAGGCTACATTTAGGCTTTCATAAGGGATTGAAAATGACATTTCCTCCATGTGACCTTAATCCCCAGCTTGCCACTGTTCTGAAACCGGTTTTAGATAGATGGAATGTCGCTTCTAATCCCTCCCATTTTCCTCCAAAAGCCTACACTGATGACTTTGGTCTTCAAATTAAATCGCTACTAATAGCTCCAGAGCACAGTCAAGATGGAATAAATTTTGTCAATACCCCTCGCAACCTTACTGCAATTTGCAAACATTTAGGCATTGAACTCTATCCTGTCGAACGCTTTTATTTTGTCAGAGATCATTATATTCGTCTCGTTGATGGCACCGTTGCAACCGCGGCATCGTCAGAAAAATTGGAAAATGCCGCCTTAAATACCCATTCCAGCAACCTCTATTTGCATCGTTCAGCTGCCACGCACACCAAAAATCAGCTATTCAATAGTTGGAGCGGACATACTAAATTCCCGGGATGGACAGGCAATCTTCCAAATAATGAAACGCCAAAACCTTTATCTTTTACTTATGTAGAAGGTGGAAACATGTTCACTTTAACAAATGATGAAGGCACGACTAAAATATGCCTTGGCAGCGACCACTTTTTACAGACCCTTCTAATTTTAGAATTAGAAGGCCGCTCCTGGGCTAATCTTGCTTCATGCCTTTCTGATGGCTCTTGGGACGAACAAATAGCGCATTATTCGAAACTATTGACGCCCCTGGAAATTGTTGAACTTTGCGAAGAGATGTTTGCCTGCGGACTGGCACTATATAAAGGCCGGGGTGGTGTAATCCACACTAAAGTCCTGCTCCCCTTACTGATGATGAAGTGTTTTAGCCCTCAACCTATTCCAGAGGGTGTGGAAGGGAAAACATGGTTCCGTCAACTTGCTGCAGAGGCCTCCACCATCCCAAAATTCGACCTCCAACAGGATCAAATTGAGCCTCTAAGACTTATTGTGGGCACATATTTAGCAAAAAAAAAATTAGTGCATGCATTAATTGCTAAAGATTTAAAAATCCCCTCCCAAGATCTCCATCAAATCCCTCAAGCCAATTACCATTTAGACACATTTATGACTCCAGGACCCAATAACACGGTATTTCTTACCAACTATTCTTTCACTTTTGAGCTCCTGAACGCCATAAAAATAGCCCGGGAAGAGTTGAAACTTTCAGAGGATGACCTTTTGTTACTAGAACGATACATGGAAACTGCAAATAAGCTGAATGTAGAATTATCTCCTCTTCTCGATGCCGCTGCTGCTGAGCTTCAAAAGGCAGGTCTAAAAGTCATTCCCACGCCCAATAGTTTAATTTATGAGCCTTTCGATCCAATGCTCGAATTTCCCCTTTCATTAAATCCACTATCGATAAACCTTGCTAATGCAATCACGGGACGCTCTCTCCTGACAGGCCGCCATTTTTATATCACGCATGGAATGCAAGCCGGCCAAAAGATAGGGAATTTATTCATGGCGATGTATACCCATTTCCTGGATCATTATGTTCCTGGCATAGACACTTACTTTATTGGAAGGGATGAAAATAACAATTTTTCAGAAGCCATGGAGTGGTGGAATCGATTAGAGACACAAAGTGGCATCCATTGTGCATCATGGATACTAGAAATTGTTCATTAAAGATATTAATTTTTCTTCACGAAACAAAATTAATTAATTAATTGAATAATTTAACTTTTCTAAAAAAAAATATGACAAAGGGCTATCCTAATAATTAGAGTTATGTTAAACTAAGAATAGAGCTAGTTATAGAGTTGTTACCTGACACAAACGCAAATTGATGAGGGTCTTATGTTCGGACTGGAAGATCAAAAGAAAAAGAAAAAAGCTGGGGAGTTCATCTTCGAACTCGAAGAAGAGCTCAAGATTGCTAAAAAGCATCAAGAAATCAAACGGCGTGCTGACAACCGCCTTCAGCAGCTAAGAGAAATGTTAAGAAGCGGCGGAGAAAAAGAGGAGTATAATCGTCTTGGCGTGCTACTCCATGGGTATGCTTCTTTACTCAAGGTTATTTCGCGAGTGACGTCAAAATAGAGAGAATAAGCCAGTGCTCCGTTGGGGCGCTCTAGCTAAATTAAGATGCTTAGGGGTTAAATACCTCTATAAGCCCTTCAAGAAGGCAAACATCAAAGTTTACTAGAGAGCTCCTACAGAGTTCTGGTTAGAACTTGGAGGAATACGCTGTTATAGACCGGGTAGACAGGAAATGTAATTTCCTTATTAGTGCCGGTAGATAGTCAGCCTTAATAAATTGTCCTATATTAGGAGGATGTTATGCCTAGCAGTTTTTTTGATGGCAGTCACATACAATCTGGTTTTTCGGTAACTAATTTATTTAAAGCCGTAGAAGCATCAACAATTAGTGCAAAAACAAAATTACAGCAAATTGGAGCTCGCCGAAGCGCTATTAGTATTCTAGATATGTTTGAAATGCAGATGTTAATGAACCACTTATCTCAAGTATCTGAGATGTCTACAAGTGTTGTCAGCGCTGCAAACTCAGCTATATCTTCAATGGCTCGTAACGTTAAAGGTTAATAGCCACGATAGGGGCAGTAGGTTCCTACTGCTCCTACGTCTGATTAAAGCGATTTATCGCTGTATAAATGTAGAGCAATTAACGAAAAGTGACAGGATTGAGGTTCAAAATGAGCGAAGCACTGTTAAGTGAATTTATCGATGATTTTCCACTGCTGATCGAAGCAGGTTTTGTTGCCGTGAAACAGTTAGATGAGGTAAATGCTACCCGCTTATTTAACGCCGCACAAGCTATAAGTCCTCAATCTACAGCTCCACAGATTGGGCTGGGATACATCGCCTTGAATAAGCTTGAGCTTAAAGAGGCAATGCGAATTTTTGAAGGGGTCATTAAAGCTGAACCCGAAAATTACCTGGCACAAACTTTTTTTGGTATTTGTTTACTTTTAACGAAAACTAGACGCGAAGAAGGTGAAAAACTTATCCAAGAAGCTACGGCCAAAACGAACGACCCTACAGTAAAATCACTGGGGGCAATTTCGTTGGAATGGGCAGACAAAGATTTATCAAAGAAGGGACCTCCTTTCTTTGCGGATCTTGAAAGCAAGGATAAATAGAACTAAATAATAGTTTTTTGAGGGGTTGCCGCACCGCTCCCCTTTAATAATGCGATCTCGTATATTACTTCCCCATATTAGCCCCTCCGACCTGCGGCTCATTAACCACTTATGTAAGGAATTTAGCCATGGCAGGACATGAAGACAAAGTAGAAAAAATAGAAAAACTCTCCTCTACAGAGAAAACATCAGCCCCTTTTGAGGTAGATTCCGAAGAAAATCGGATCGCCCCTAATAAGGAGCAGTTTGAAACGCTGATGGGACAAAAGCCTATAGAGCCAGAGACCACTGCCGGTCGCAAGGTCGAGTCCACCAAGGTATCCTTGGTCGATCAAGTGGCAGATTTAAGCCGTCGCGCAGGTCAAGTGGGCCGTTCGCCCCCTGAACTACTCGTCGCGCAAGCTCAAGAAGTGATCACTAAGATTGATGAACTCAAGGAAAAGCTCAGTACCCCAAATCTTGAAATTAAGGGCTCGGTTCAGAATCTCCTTACCAATAAGCTTTCTCATATTGATGAAAGCCTCAAAGTGGCCCTTTCTAAAGCTGGGGTAGAATATGATGTTGCTCCAAGTGTTTCTAGACAATCGTCAAATCCGATTGAGCGCTTTTTAGGCTTTTTACAAGATAGTCAGTCGCGCCTGAACACATTGTCGTCAGATGTTTCCACAATGGCTGCGACTAAAGGCGAGTTCACACCAGCGCTAATGCTATCAATGCAAGTGAAAGTGGGCTTTGTGCAACAAGAGCTGGAGTTTTTTACAGCTTTACTCAACAAAGCTCTAGAATCGACAAAAACGATTATGAACGTACAAGTATAACGTTTTTATTGAACGGGTTTACAAGTACAAATGCGTAGGTGGGACTTATGGAAAGTCGATTTGATCAGCTGCTCGGCAGTTTAGATGAACTGGAAATGACGACGATCAATGGTCGCATCACCGAAATTGTTGGGATGTTGATCAGAGCGATCGTTCCCGAAGTAAAAATTGGCGAAATATGCCTCATAAAGCGCGCCGGCCCACCTCTCTTAGCGGAGGTGGTTGGATTTACACGCGATGAGGTATTTCTTTCGCCCCTTGGGGAAATGACCGGCATAGGGCCATCTTCTGAAGTCATTCCAACACATCTCCCGCTACATATTAAAGTCGGCCCTAATCTTCTTGGGCGAGTTCTTAATGGCCTTGGCGAACCCTTAGACCTGGATACCAAAGGTCCATTGGAACTTACAGAGACCTGCCCGGTTATTAGAGCACCGCCAGACCCTTTAAAAAGAAAGCGGATTAGCGAGCCTATTTCCGTCGGTGTTCGAGCCATTGATGGAGTTTTGAGTACAGGTGAAGGTCAGCGTGTCGGTATATTTGCGGCGGCCGGTGGTGGTAAATCCACTCTTTTAGGCATGATCGCCCGCAATGCTAAAGCTGACGTCAATGTTATCAGTTTGATCGGTGAGCGTGGTCGTGAGTTACGTGATTTTATCGAACATGATTTAGGACCCGAGGGACTAGCCCGTTCGGTTCTGGTGATTTCTACATCCGATCAAGCTTCTCAGTTACGATTAAATGCCGCTTATGTGGGCACGGCCATTGCAGAGTATTTCCGCGATCAAGGCAAGACTGTCATCTTGATGATGGACTCTGTCACTCGTTTCGCGCGTGCGCTTCGTGAAGTAGGCCTGGCAGCCGGCGAACCGCCTGCAAGGGCTGGATACACTCCTTCAGTGTTTTCGACCTTGCCAAAGCTATTAGAACGCTCCGGAAATTCCGATAAAGGTTCGATTACAGCTTTTTATACGATTTTAGTTGCCGGCGATGACATGAATGAGCCGGTCGCCGATGAAGTGCGTTCGATTCTGGATGGGCATATTATCCTTTCTAGTGAATTGGCAAGACAATTCCACTATCCGGCTATCGACGTCCTCTCTTCTGCTAGCCGTGTGATGCCATCCATCGTCCCGAAAGAACACTTACTGCTGGTCGGTAAGCTGAGAGAAGTGTTAGCGCATTACAAAAAAAACGAACTTTTAATCAAAATTGGTGAATATAAACGGGGAGCAGATAAGATGGGAGATTTTGCGATAGACAATATCGACAAGGTCAACAAATTTTTGAAGCAGGCTGTTGATGAAAAGTGTTCTTTTCAAGAGACTTTGCAGCTACTAAGATCGATATTTAAATAATTTTCTAACGACGGCTAAAAATGACAGTTTCACTAGCTTACCCTTTAGAGCAAATTATCAAGGTTAAACAAAACCGGGTCGAAGAGCAGGAAAAAGTCGTCAGGGCAAGGCAAGAAGCTCTTGAAAAAGAAAAACAAAAGCTTAAAGAGAAAGAAGAGATCCGCGATAAGGCCAAGCAGCATGAGAGAGACAAACTGCAGCAGCTGCGGGATGAGATGGATCACGGAACCACATCGGACAAGATCCAACAGATGAAGGCCTATCTCAATGTCGCAAAAGAAAAGGTCCAGATCGAAGAAAAAAAAGTTAAGGACCAACAAGATCAGGTCGAATTGGCGAATAAAGCATTAAAAGCTGCCCAAGATGAATTGAAAATAAAAAGACAAGAAGTTGACAAACTTCAAATTCATAAAAAGGACTGGCTTAAAGAGATGCAAAAAGAATTAGAAGTTATCGAAGCCCGGGAGCAAGATGAATTGGGCTCGACAAGTTTTCTATCTCACAAACGTATGAGGGAAAGAAAATAAAGGAGAATAAGTATATGGAAGACCACTCACCTCTTATTAAATCTACTTCCGGAAAGAGTAGTTATTACCGTTCTGAAGGTACCGACAAGCCTAGCGGCACGCCGGCCGGAAGCAAAAATTTTAAAAAAATTTTAGAAAGTGATGACGAACCCAAAGATGGCAGTGAGGTCGTCGAAGGCAAAAATGATAGTGGAGGGCTTGAAGATGATCTTATCGCGACTGGTGACCCAGTCAAAGTAAGTGCTCATACTCATGCCTCTGTGACAAAGTCGCCATTTGCCTTAGTCACATCGGACAGTAGATCAACTTTATCTAAGAAAGCTCCTCCGGTCTCTCCGGAAGTCGCTGATAAAATAAGTCCCGATGTGAATTTGTTGTTAGTTGACAATTCTGACAAAGAAGATACGGGTATTTTTGATTCTAAATTTCCATCTGTATCCCCATTGGATCCAAAACCAACAGTTTCTGCAGATGGGAAATCTAACCCTACTCCAACTCCCGCTGTCCCATCGGAAACTCCCGCTGTCCGATCGGACGGTTCACACGTGATTAAAGGGGAAGTTAAAGGGGAAGTTAAAGGGGAAGATAAGGGAGAAGTTAAAGTGGCATTTAAAGAAGTCCTTAATAAGGACCCTGCCGAGTTAGCTTCCTTACAAAAGCTAAAAGCTACTCCAGAATATTCTGAAGCACATTTAGAAAAAGCTAGAGAAGCACAATATACCAATAAGGAAACCTCTAAGAGTGAAAATATCAGCACTCAATTTAACCGTGAGCAACCGGATCTTTCCTATGTTAATCCACTAGGGATCCCGACACAGCAAAATCTAATTACTCCAGCGGAAGTTCAACCAGCACGCCCATTGACATCCGCAAATCTTCAAAGCTTGGTAGAACAGCTTGTCAAAGAGCTATCGGTCGTTAAAACGGGCGATAAAACTGAAACATCTATTGTGCTCGGTAACCCACCGCAATTTAATGGGGTAAAAATTGTCATCACTGGATATGAAAGTGCGAGCAATGAGTTTAACCTTAGGTTTGAAAATCTTTCCCAAGAAGCTCTATTGCTGGTTAATCAGCAGCAAAATCGCGCTGATCTGATGTCAAATTTGCAGCAAAAAGGGTATAATGTTCATATCTTTACAACCACTACCTATACTGAAAATAACACTTTGACAGCTCAAGCCACACCAAATGAACGTGAAAGACGAGATGAGGGAGATGGACAACGTAAACGTGATGAGGAAGAAGGTAGACAAAAGTAATCTTTTATAAAAGCACGCATTGTGCACTCCGGAATGCATTTGCTGGGCAAGTTAGCTTGACCAGCGATCCTTGGAATTAACTTCCTCGCTTATAATGCATTCTGGAATATCCTTGTACACCTTAACAGTGTACTAGTTAAGCGTAAAGGGGTCAGCAAAAATTCGCGCCTATGCCTTTGTCAGTTACCAAGAAATTTGGAAACAGACAAGTACGCTGTCAAGGTAGAATTTTCGGCTATTTCTAGCGTGAAAGCTCCCGTGGTTTGTCGATCGTAAAAGGGATTGTATTAGTCAATACAGCCCCTTTACGATCGGCAAACCAAGGGGCTTTGACGCAGAAATAGTCGAAAATACTACCTTGACAGTGTACAGGTATGGTGCGAATTTTTGTTTTCCCTCTTCTGTATTCACATTCCCAATTCGATTTTTTTCTTTCTTATGATAAAAGCAAAATGACCCATTATCTTGTCTTTAAATTTTTAAGGGGGTACTACTACCCCCCTTAAAAGTCCAAAGGTCGAGATTATCCAAATCTGAAAAACAATTATGAATGTCTAATTGTTAAGATTTATCATGAAAAATGAATAACTTTAAGGGAAATATTATGTTCAAAAACATTGGGCTTCATCTGGTAACTTTTTTAATGCCTATCCTGGCCTACGCAGAATTAAATGACTTCAAAATAGATAGTATAAATAGTCCTGAAAGCAAATCTGTTTGCAGCGAAATACGCTCCGGCCCGACAGGTCCCACGGGCCCTACAGGCCCTACAGGCCCGACCGGCCCGCGTGGAAAAAGAGGGAGATTAGGTTTTGATGGGCCTACAGGGCCAACAGGCGCGACGGGTGTTGGCGCTTCAAGCTTTGCCCATTTTTATTTTAGAACGTCAGATGTAAGCTCTTTAATCATCCCGGTAAATTCACCCTTTGAATTCCCAAGTGACGGACCAAGCAAAGGAAGTGCAGTAATTAGGACCGACAACACAACTTTCGCTCTTGTCGTGCCAGGCATTTATCAAATATATTTTCAGGCAACTGTGGATTTAGGGGGAACTACCACTGGGGCAGTAGAAACAGGGCAACTTTGGGTAACGTTAGACACAGGAAGCGGCTTTAATGGTCTTCTTTACACTGTCGTCGGTGCATCAAATACTAATAATACCACCACAACACCAAATGCAACGGAAATCACCGGCACAGTTCTCATTGAAACTACTACTCCACTAACTTTTTTACAAATTGCAAATGCAACCCTTACCAATCCTCTGACACTTTCTGTGATCCCCACTCAAAGGGTATTGACTGGACATTTAATCATCACACTACTGGAAGATAACTCATAAGTTTATAGGCTGCTGCGAGGGGCAGCAGCCTACAACATCCCCCTTTTTTAATAAAATTATCCTCTTTTAATATTTTTTTCTTGCTTCCTATTGCCTCAAATCGGCTATAACTGTATTAGACAAAACAAATGTCCAACAAAGATCACTTGATTTAACCTAATTAGTAGTTATGACGACTTCCATACCCTATTCTTGGCTAAAACAGCTTCCTGCTTCGGCGCTGAATGTCCAAACGGAATTTCCCTTTGGTACACCACCGACATTCCCTTGGGAGCAATTTAGTGCAGTTTTTGCCAAAGTATTTCAACTTGAAGGGGTCAAGATCGAAGCTTCAAATTGGGAATTTAGGCAAGAGGATGAACTGTTTGCTCAACTTGGAAGTCAATCCGTTGCCCTACATTGCGACGTCAGCACCTTAAAAGGGACTTTCTGGTTCGTCATGTCGGAAAAAGAACGTGAACAGCTCATGAGTCTATTGTTAACAAACAAACTTGATGGCGAAGTGATCGACAAAGTTTATCAAAAAGCCTTTCTAGAATTTCTTGCTCTTGAGCTTTTTAGCATCTGCAATAAGCTGGAATATCAAAAAGATCTGACGCCCCATATTCTCCATTCTACAGAACTCCCAAACGAAGCTTGCTTCACCCAAGATATTTCCATTAAATTTTCCAATAGAACATTTAATGTTAGGATGATTGCCAGCGAAGAATTACGCAACTCCTGGAAAGAACGTTTTGCAGAAAGAAGTCTATCCCTACAAATCCCCAAAGCAATGGCAGAAAAAATTAAAGTCACCCTTCGATTAGAAGGTGGCTCAACCGCAATGAGCTTAGGAGAATGGAAACAATCTTCAGTTGGTGATTTTTTACTCCTTGACCGCACGACCCTAAGGTCTGGCGATAATCAGGGGACCCTTATGATTACTCTTTTCCAACAGCCATTTTTTCTGGCTCAAGTCAAAGATGGCAATGTTAAAATTCTAGATTACCCTCTCTACCACGAGGCTCCGGCAACTATGGTTACAAATGATGATGATGAATTAGATGAATTCGAAATCGAGAACAATCATACATTCAGTGATGATCTGAGTGACATGAGTGACGAAAATACAACTCACAATGGGCATACGACACTCCATGACGATACCTCGAAGCATGATACTACTTCAAGCAACGCTACAATGTCGCACGACAGCTCAATTTCAGATCATGAAATTGATTCAACCACCCAAGCACATTCCGTAAAAACACCCCCCAACTTTACTCCTTCAGCTGATAAGCCTTTGAATCCTAACAACATACCTGTCACTGTCGTCATAGAAGTTGGACGTATAGAAATGACTATTCAAAGGCTCGTCGAATTGCAACCTGGAAGTCTGCTCGATCTTAATGTCCACCCCGAAGATGGAGTAGACCTGACTATTAATGGTCAAATCGTCGCAAAGGGTGAACTCCTAAAGATTGGAGACTCACTAGGAGTTCGAATTCTTGACAAAGGCTAATAATGATAACCTTTTCGGTCAAAAAAGAGCGTAGCTCTGGCACTTATCGCTTGTCCCGATTTTTGATCGAAAGGTAAACTAAGCCTCATGAAAAATAACACAGATACCACTCCTATCCCTTCAGAAGATAATGTCCCGGAACGCCAACCCCTAAAGGTCCCTAAAAAAATTGGGCCCTACAACATAGAAATTCTCTTGCAACATGGTGGCATGAACAATATCTACCTAGGGACAGATCCAAAAACAAAAGAACCATTAATCATAAAAAGTCTTCTTCCAAAATTTTTGACTCAAAGCGATATTGTCGAAAGATTTTTACGTGAAGCTGTAATTATTGCTCTTGCCGACCACCCCAATATTGTCAAGATGTATGGGCATGGAGATTGGGAAGGAGGGCATTTTATCGCTATGGAATTCGTCTCCGGCATTTCTCTACGGCAATATATTCTCCAAAAGCCATTATCGTTAAAAAAGTGCCTGGAAATCGTTCTCGACATCTCATACGCACTTTGCCATCTTCATGCTCATGGCATTATACATAGGGATCTAAAGCCGGAAAATATTCTTATTTCTGATACTGAAAATGTTAAATTGATTGATTTTGGTATTGCTCAACTTCTTAGCGATGCCGATGAGAGTGTAGAGATCACTGATAAACGCACAATCGGTACTCCAATTTACATGAGCCCTGAACAGCAGGAAAACCCGGAAACAGTTTCATACCCTTCAGACATTTACTCTTTAGGCATTATTGCTTATGAGCTTGTATTAGGCAAACTGTCCTATGGCCAGCTTCATCTTTCCCTCATGCCTAAAGGGCTCCAGAAAATTTTAAATAAGGCCCTTCAACCACATCCTGAAGATAGATATCAAGACATTGTGGATTTTATCGGAGATCTTAGCGCTTACATGGCCTCGGATAATTTAAAAAAAGAAAAAAATGTTGGTGATCGCTTGAGCGATTTATCTGAAAGCTTTAAACGCGCACAAAAAATCCTGCAACCTTCCACCACACCAATTTGGCCGGGGCTGAATTTAGGCATGTCTACACTTGCAAGGTTTGAACTCCATGGCGTTTACATAGATTTTTTGCAACTTAGCGATTTTCCGAAAATAAACACCTTAGAGCCTTCTAATGTTACATCAAGCTTATCGCGATATGTCATCCTTATAGGCGAGTCCACGACTAAAAATGCTGAAGGGATATTACATTGCGCGCTTGTACGCGGTATGATCCATGCCCTTTTGCATAGGGACATCACAAGCTCAGAACTTGCCACAAAACTGAATCTTCTCCTATCCTCCAATAAAGAAAAAATGCCTTTTGCTTTTTGTTGCCTATTCCTTAATCAGGACGAATGTCAGCTGCATTTCATTTCCTGTGGATATGGTACTCTATTGCGCTTTCCAGAAGACTCAACAACTCCTCTCGAGATCATCGCAAAAAATTCAGTTTTAGGTTCCGGCTTCCTAAATGAATTTATTGAGTCAAGCTCATCTTGGAAATATGGCGATCAATTATTACTTTTTGGATTTTCAACAGAGAATGCCGAGCAAATTGACGCAATGAAAAATCTACTATTAAATGGCATAATTGAATACTCCGGAATGCCCCCTAGCGGGCAGGTCGATGCACTTTTACGCAAGTTAAAACTTTCTTTCAATAACCTTGCAACCGTACCTATTTTGATAAAAGCTGAAAGAAAGTAGCTTTTAGCTGGAAATTAATTAGGAGCTTTGAAATAAATGGGAGCTTCAGGAGATTATAGACCTCTCGGATCAAGTTGATTATTAGAGAGAAGATACTACTGAGAATTAAAAAAAATAACGACTCATTAGGCACATGAAGAATATTTTTAAGCGTCAAAAGGGATTTCACCTCAACAGCATTAATTTGCTGCTGACTAGTGCTCTGTTAAGTCAATCTATTGCAGCATATGCGACTGATGCTGAACGATTAGAATATAACAATCGGCTACAGCGAACGACAAATTACTATGATTCTCAGGACTACCGTTCTGCCTCCAATGTTCCTCCTGGAGGCTATCATTCCCCGGGGCAACTCTTCTTTCCTATAGATCAAGGTCAAGTTGGAAATGGCATAGTTGCACAAACGGATAGCAATCAAACCCCTGCAAGCCCTAATTCATCCGAGGATACTCAAGGTAACAACTCAACACAGCCTGTTGAAAGGACCCCTGCAGCACCCCCACAAGAAGTTAATAGCGATGTTCCTGTCAACCCGCAGCTTAAAACGATCTTGATCAATTTCAATAATGTCGGGATCATTGAGTATATTCGGTTCATCAGTAGAGCAACGGGCAAAAACTTCGTTTTTGATGAGAATGATCTGCAATTTAATGTCACAATAATCTCTGAAGAGCCCGCCACGATTGAAAACATCATGACGGCACTTCTTCAAGAACTGCGCATACACGACCTTACAATGCTGGAGCAAGGCAATAATCTCATCATTCACAAAAATTTGAAAGTTAATGCAGTCTCTCAGGTCATTGCAGATGATATTATTTCCACTAGCCCACCAAGTGAGATCGTTACACAAGTATTTAAACTAAATACTGCAGATCCTACTAAAGTCGCTGCTGTGATCAAACCTTTAACCTCTGATTTTGCCCTTGTAGAGGTTCTCTTAGGCACAAATCACCTGATAATTACTGATCTAAGCACTAATGTGGCGCAAATTGCAAAACTTATCAAAAGCGTCGACTCTCCAAATAGCGGTATGGTTGTTGGCCAGTATGTTGTCAGAACGACCTCTGCAGATGCCCTCATCGACATGGCCCAAAGGATTATCTCTCCCATTTCACAGGAACAGCCCTTAACAATGGTCGCCTGGCCTGCCTCTAACAGCATTTTCATCGTTTCAACTCCCTACATTGTCGAACGTACCCTTTCAATCCTGCAGCACATCGACCAAAATCAGAAATCCACGAAAATCTTTGAACTGGGCGATCTTAAATATTCGGATATCCCTTTCAAAGAACTCCCTCCTCCAGGCCTTTCGATCAATGGTGAAAGCTATACTCCTACACTAGAAGAAATGGAAAGAAGAACTCAACCTGAGTACGAGCCCCAGTATGATCAATACGGGCAATATATTCAATTCGATCAATTTATTCCGCCAGCACCTGGGTTACCAAGCGCACCGTTTTCTAACCAAACGATTCTACCTACTCCTCCAGGGACTCAACCCTCAACTCCAGGGACTCAGACCTTGACTCCAGGGACTCAGATTTTGACTCCAGGGACTCAGCCCCTGACTCCAGGGATACAACCAACTCCAGCGCCAAGATCGTTTAGCCAATGGCAGCAAAATCTGGACGGTAATTGGATTTTAAGATTGCAACCTCAGCAAAGACCATCCTCTCGACCACCAGATGGTCGTTGGAATATTAATCCCAATGGAGATTGGTCTTTCAGCCCTGGCCAAGAGCAACAACCATTAGCTCCGGGAGAAATTGAAGACGCGCCAATAGGCCAATGGATTTTAGAACCGGGTGGCTATTGGACCTATAGGCTAGTAGAAGGCGAATCCATCAGCGTACGAAGGCTGTCGCGTTCTTTACCGCAAGATGCGAACATCCCTTTTGGAGCTAAAAGGAAAAGCCTTTTTTCAGTGTATAAGCTGCAATACCGCAAAGGTGATTCTATCCAAAGATCGCTGCAACAAATTGCAAGCAGCTTAATGGCTAGCCGCGACTTCAATGCTGAGCTAATTGACACTTTGACAAGCGTTCAATGGCTTGAAACATCTAATTCTCTGATTTTTACCGGATTTCAAGAAAGCTTACTCAGAATGCGCGAGCTGATGGCACAAGTTGATACTCCCCTACGTCAAGTATTTATTGAAATGCTGATCCTGGAAACCTCTGTTGAAGATTCTTTAGAATATAGCGTCACATTTGGTTCAAGATTTGCCGGCGACGAATGGGCAGGAGGTCAAGGCTTCAACCAATCAGGAGGTAGAAACCTTGCAAGCCCACTCAACAACACGCTTAATCAAGCAGCTCTCTCTGGCGAGCTAGGTGCAACAGCTGCAAATAATTTCTTTGGAACTCAAGGGCTCAATATAGGAGTCATTGGACAAAAAATTGTCAATACGGCACTTGGCACAGAATTTCATTCTATTTCCGCACTACTGCAAGCATTACGTCTAAAAAACAATACGAATGTTATTTTAAATCCGAAAATCATTACTGAAGATAGTGTTCCCGCTGAAATTTTTGTCGGACAAAATATCAGTTTTAAAACCCAGTCGATTTCAAACGACCAAGGGAATAACATTACCACAAACTTCCAATTCCAGGACGTTGGCACTCGGCTTCGAGTAACACCTAGGCTTGGAAATAATGATATTATCAGCCTTGAAATTGCGCAGGAGATCAGCTCAGTAATTGCTACTCCTGGCGGTGGGGGCAATATCAATAATGCTCCACAAGGTCCCAATACATCAAAAAGTACCACAACGACACGCGTACACTTGCCAAGCGGATATTTCTTAATTATCAGCGGTATGATGCGCGATCAGGTAGACCAAGCAGCGATCCAAGTCCCCTGCCTTGGCGCTCTTCCTATCATTGGCGCAGCCTTTAAAGATAAATCCTATAACAAGAGTAAACGTAATCAGATGATCTTCCTCAGGCCTGTTATTGTCGAAACTGAAGAAGAGATCCAAAATCTTACCAAACATCAACAGGATATCTGGCAATTCAAAAAAGAATATCCACAGAAACATGATTGGATTTATGAATCTGAACAAGCGTTAGACTTCCTTAACCTACGACGCAGTCCAATTGTAGAAACGGATCCTTTTAGAACAACGGATGATTGGTAGGCAGAATAAATGAGAAGCCAAATTTCCTCTTTGCGTCCTGTTTTGGCGATGTTCACTAAAAAAGTGAACATCGCCCTTCTTTTTACTGCCTTAGCTAACTGTATTTTTTGCAGTAGTTGTCAAAGGTCTTGTGAGCCTTTTAAACCAAATATTTGCTACTACCCGCCCCCTTGCCTAATCGAAAGTAGGCCCTCAGCATTTACACCATTAACAGCTGAAGAATGCAAAAGCGATTGGGGTAAAGAAATCAGACTTGCCTATGCTTTTGGGAAACAGCAAGATTTTTATCGCGCCATCACGGGATTTAAATCTGCGCTTGTGTTTCTTCCCAAAAACAAACTAGAACGCAAAATGCAGATCGAATACGGAATTATCCAATCCTATTACTTAGGATGCAAATACCGCGATGCAATTGAATACTTTGAAGGGTGCGAACTTTTGTATGCCCCTAAAGACTTTCCAGCCTATCACGATCTTCTCATCCTGCTGTATGATGCCTACCTCAAAATCGACAATGAAGAAAAAGCATGCAATATGCTGGGGGTCATCAATCAAGAATATCCAAACGAAGCAAATACGCTTATTCTATCGAAAGGTTTTTTAGATGGTGATATTCCAAACATTAAAGAAGCTGCCCAATGCAGCCCCGACAAGGAAGAGATCGATTGCTTTATCAATGAATACTTAAGCGTATCAAAAGATGAACGACGCGCCCAGGTGTATCAAGCCCTGCTCCCAGGAGCAGGATATCTATACGTCGGACAAAAAGATGCTGCCAGAACATCATTTTTGATCAATTTGCTCTTCACATGGGCTGCTTATCAATTCTTTGATAGAGGTTACATCGCCGCAGGCATAATCACAGCCTCTCTGGAAGCCGGATGGTATTTTGGCGGTATCAATGGCGCCCGTTTAGAAGCCAGGGAATTTAATGAACGTCTTTTCGGAGTCAATGGCCGCGAATTTATGCGCTGCCACGGTTACTTCCCAATTTTAATGCTCGAAACAACTTTTTAGAGATTGAAAAACAACCCTTAGTCATTTAATGAAACCCATTTTAGCCATGAACTTTAGCGCCGTTTTCAGTCCCTATACAGCTTCGGCCCTTAAGATACTCACACTTCTTTGCTTTCTTACGGCAACATTCATTTTGGAAGCAGATCCATGGGGAAAAGATGCTGACCTCTGCGAGCGACCCAATACATGCTGTTCATCTGTACCAGAAAAATGCCCTACCCCTATCATGGGATCTGTTGCTGAAATCCTTATCGGTTTCCATCAAAAAGTCATTTCCCCTGCCGATGGCCCCCGAAGCCATTTTTTGCCGAGCAGTTCACAATATACTTTAGATGCGATGCGCAAATATGGATTCTTCAAGGGAGTGGCAATGGGCTGCGACCGCCTTATGCGTGAAAACAATGAAGAATGGGTCTATCAAACAGGCTATAATTGCGCGGGCCAAAAGATGAAATTGGACCCTGTACGATAAAAACTTCTAAAGATTTGGAATCCAATGGCACTTGCACTTTTAAATTCTGCCTCTCTAGCCTGCCTTGATGCAAATTTGGTCAATATTGAAGTTGATGCACAGATCGCCCCGGAAAAATTAACGATTATCATCGTAGGCCTACCGGATGCCGCGGTTAAAGAATCTCGAGATCGCGTATTGGCTGCGATAAAAAATTCGGGTTTTAAATTAGGTCTCCTTTATTGCATTATTAATTTAGCTCCCGGAGATCTTCGCAAAGAAGGCCCTCTTTATGATCTTCCTATAGCCCTTGGCCTGCTTTGCTCGCTTGGTCGGATGCCCCCCGATTGTCCTTATAGTGATTATTTAGTGGTCGGAGAGCTGTCGCTAAGCGGTTCAATGCGCCCTATACAAGGTGCTCTAGCAATTGCCTTACTGGCACGCAATCTTGGCAAAAAAGGGATTCTGCTGCCTGCCCAAAATGCCAAAGAAGCCGCTACAGTACCTGGCATTAACGTCTATGCCATTCATCATTTGAATGAGGCTGTACAATTTTTCTTGAACCCCGAAAGCCTCCAACCGGTACGCTCGGAAATTTCCGATGATATCTTCAGCAGCGCCATCCCTTCTATCGACTTTGCAGATATTAAAGGGCAAGAACATGTCAAGCGCGCCATTGAAATTGCAGCTGCCGGAGCTCATAATGTCGTTCTTTCTGGACCTCCAGGCTCAGGCAAAACGATGCTCGCCAAAGCATTCATTGGAATTATTCCCGAATTGACCCTTGATGAAGCTTTAGAAATCACAAAAGTCCACTCGGTCGCCGGCATGCTGCCGGAAGGCCAAGCTGTTATTACCCAGCGACCTTTTAGATCTCCTCACCATACTGTCAGTTACGCTGGCTTAATTGGAGGAGGCATGGTTCCACGGCCCGGAGAGGTTTCACTTGCTCATCATGGAATTCTTTTTCTGGATGAACTTCCGGAATTTTCTCGCACAGTCCTTGAAGTGCTGCGCCAGCCTCTTGAAGATCGTAAAGTGACGATCAGCCGTGCAAATGGCAATTTTACTTTTCCCACAAATTTCATATGCATTGCAGCGATGAATCCTTGCCCCTGCGGCAATCTAGGCCATCCGGACAAACCTTGCCGGGATACTCAAACACAGGTCGATCGCTATCTTAGCAAAATTTCCGGCCCGCTTTGGGACCGCATGGATATGCACATTACCGTCCCACCACTTCGTTATCACGATATTATTTCTACAAAAAGCGGTGAAACATCTGCGACAATACGCCAACGAGTCAGGCAAGCAAGAAAACGTCAGCATGCGCGCTTTGGTAAAGTCAAAAATAATGCGGAAATGAGCTCCAGAGAAATCAAAGAATTCTGTCCTTTAGACTCTGCTTGCCACGATTTGCTGCGGCAAGTTGTGGACACGATGGGCGCCTCTGCAAGAGCCTGCGATAGGCTATTGCGCGTAGCCTTGACTGTTGCTGACTTGGCCGGCGACCCACATGTCACAAAAAGCCATCTTTTGGAAGCAATCAACTTTCGTAACTTGCAACATCAATTTACTAAGCATTGACGGACAATATACTCAACAGAGCTGAGTCTGAGAAAAAAAGGATCTGTATTGGTCTTCACAAGCCGCCCCTTCGGGACTTATATTCAAATATTCCCCACCCATAGTTTGCCCCTATCGGGACTACACTATGGGCTTTACACAATTAGCCCCATTCGGGGCATACTATGGGGGGGAATATTTGAATAT
>JACCVN010000135.1 GCA_013698165.1 Parachlamydiaceae bacterium
AAAGGCCTTTTAATTTCGGAACGTACGAAATGAAACTCCCTAAGAAGAGACCTTCTAATTTAGATGATGATATTTTTGGAGTTTAAGGATGGTTCAGAGCCAAACGAGTTCATACCTGAGGACATAAGAGGGAAGTATTATGAACCTATTATTCACTGCAAGCACGATTCCAAGTTTTGCAGTTCTGCAGGCCTGACCCCGATCACCGACCACGAACATAAACTACTTTAGATTTTAGTGTAGCAAAAGTCGAAATAAGCGAAATTTATCGAGGAGTGATAATATGGAAGGAGTGAATAGAAGTTCCAGTTCTGTAAATTGGGGGGACGTACATGGAACTGTAGCCAGAAAGGATAAGAGTAATCTTCCGAAAATTGCCGTTATAGCTAAAAGAATATGGAAATCATGTAATAGAGAAAGCGCAAAGGGTTTTATTTGTAATGTTGTCATTCCAGAGATTGGCAAATGTGCCGGCATCATCGCAGCAATTACTGGAGTATTTTTTTTGATTTGTGTTCCTGTTGGTCATAAATTGAATTCGCCTGATGCATCGATCTTTCTTCAACCTCGGGAGATAATTATCATGGATGGCGTAGTTGGTGGGGCAGTGCTAGCCGTTGGAGCTGGCATTTGGGGTTGTGTGTATGTTACTGGTAAGTTAGTTGCCTCTTGTGCTCAAGAATTTTTCCAATTGCTCAGAAGTGTGCCACAGCATGAAGCCCATTTAATAGATTTAGAGTCGGTATTCGTCAAAAAGGATGCCTAGAGTTCATCTATATGATCGGGGTCAGGCCTGCAGAACTGCAATACTCAGCGCATTCGAGCTTACCTCATATGTTGTAGATTCACCGCAAGCATGATTCCAAGTTTGCAGTTAAAGGAACCCTGTTTAAATAAACAGGGTTCCTGCAAAACCTATAATATTTTGGCCGTGTTCTCTACCACATTTTCTTCGATTTTTAAATCGATTACCTTAGGTAATACATTCACTTTTTCTTCAAGGTTTTTTACTTTATTTAGCAACATTTCAATTACACCATCATAGTTTTGCTGTTTTAGTTGTTGTTGGTCTATAATGGCTCGTTGTTCTTTAATCATTTTTTCATCAGATTCATTTTTATTTTTCAAAAAAGCTACTTCATTAATCAAAATTTCTACTTTGGAAGCTGTAGAAACATAGTTATCTTTCCCACCATGTGCATTATTAAAAATTCTTTCAAATTCTAATAGTCGATTATTGCAATCATTAGTGTTTTCCATTAATTTGATTCGTTTATCAAGATCACTCAAAGTATTTTGAGTTTGAACAAGGCTATTCACATAATCATTACCTAGATCTTCTATTTTGTCACTCAGGTAGTCTACACCATGCTCAAGTCGGTCCAAATGAGCTTTTGTAGCATCAAATGCATTGTTTGTCTCAAAAGTCAAGTTATGAACATTAGAGATTGTATTCGATAAATTTTTTTCAATCGCTTCAAGGATTTTTGCCAAAAACAACATATTGAGGGCACTCAAGAACTCGTTATCCTGTATATGTCGTATTTGTTTTTCTAGTGCCGGCATAACTGCTAAAATAACTTCTAGATTTTCTTTGATATATACAATATTTTGCTTAGTATACTCATTTAATTCAACAAGCTTTTCTATACCGTAGGGATCATATGTAATTTTATTGAATAAGCTAGCATTAATTATAATGTTTTTATTTAATTCATTTGAAATTTTAAAAGGTGCATTAATTATGAATTGTTCGTCTAATGCGTTTGAAATTTTTTTACCTAATTCATCTGAATTTTTTAACCGGGGCAGATAAACTTTTTCAACCGAGGTTATGTAATCATTAACATCCAGAAGCGTTTTTTTTGTTGGTGAAATGCTACTTTGCATTTAAATCTCCTTTTGAATTTATATTCACAATCCGAGTATAGTACCTTTTTTCTACATTAGAAAAAAAGAATTATTCTTGACTGATTTTTTTATGTCAAGTTTTAAAAATCTGAAACAAATTAGTTTAGTGTTTACCCTTAGGAAATTTTTTTTGTGGAATAATCCGGTTAACTTTAAGTTTTGCGTAGTTAATTTTTTTTTAAACGTAAAGACCGAAAAGAATTTCAGGATAAATTGTCATGTTTACATAAAAAACATGACATACAATTTTTAATTTTGACAGCCCGAGATTTTTGAGCATATCGTAATTTACTCCTGACACTCTTTGGCTTTAATGCCACTAAACTTATTGCGATAAAGTAATGGAGGCTAGCCATGACTTACTTTATTTTTACAAATTCTATCCTCTTTCTTTTTTTCTTAAAAAATGAAAGAATTAAAGGATATGAACTTCATCAATGATAGTCTTAGAGATGGTGAAACGAATGCCTAATTTTTTGTAAAAAGTAGTTCGATTTTTACTCCCTTATTATACCTAGATGATTTGGTGTATTTCTTGCCTCTGCCCTTGTCCCAAGCTCAGCTCATGCTCTCACGCATATACCCGGACATCTGTATCGGCTGAATTTCCTAATCCTAACTATAAGAGCTTTTTCTTCGCCACAGTTGCCTCCCAAATCCTTTCAAAGCCACTCCTTCCTTCTATAGTATCGATGAGGAGGTACTCATTTGAATCAAGACCCATCAAAAGCTTAATTTTTGAATAATCGTCGACATAAGGCTTGAGCTTCTCTTTAAACTGCATATCTTTAAGCTCAGTAAGAATCACCTCTTTTCCCTGACTGTCGATGATAAACCGACATATAGGTGAGAGGCCATCAAGAAGTTGAGGAGCTATTTTGACATCAATATCGGAACCAAGCATCGCAGGAAAATGCTCCTTCACGAGCACGCCCACCCCGATCACATATCCATCGAAGCTAGAGAGAACCTTCCCAAGCATCATCGCCTGAAGACCTGGGTTTACAAGTTCAATCCAACCATCCCCTTGCGCTGGTAAGTTAAGAATCACCTTTACGTATTCTTTGCTGTCTTTATAATTGAGGTAAATTTTCCATGCAAAAAAGGAAAGAATAAGAACCGCGATTACAATCCCTAAATTTAACGACATTATTTCTCCTTACAAA
>JACCVN010000148.1 GCA_013698165.1 Parachlamydiaceae bacterium
ACATATTTTATATCGATCCTAAACTTTACAATGATCATCGCTTTGCTAGGACCTGTGCTACAAGTGATTTATCCGGCGTTGATCACGCTGACAATTTGCAATATCCTCTACAAGCTTTATGGCTTTAGAATTGTCAAAACTCCTGTTATGGTCGTTTTCCTACTTTCTCTGGCGAACGCCTTTCACTTTTTCGGTTAAGTTTTATAACTACCTTTGAGTTCATTTTAATAGCATTACAGGAAATAAACTTAATGGTTGGTAGCCTATGGACTATATGCTGAGGTCCCTTTGGCTAGTTAAGAAGAGATAACTGGCTGACCTTAGCCACCGCGTCTCTAACGCCCTGCATGAAACGTTGTTGCTTTGCTGGGTCATCAGAACGATATATGAAGCCGTCATACCAAACCTCTCCGATTTTTACCGAGGAGCGGGCTAATTCCGTAGAATGAAAATTAAAATCGTTTAGAGTGGCATCGATTTCGTTGCGCAGTTCTTTGAGCTCTATCTTTAATAGGATAAAGAGAAAATCGATATCTTGATGTACGCTATATTCCAGAGCTCCGTTCAAGCGTTTATCAATTGCCTCGAGTTGCATGAGAAATAGTCTTTTAAGGGCTTCAGGCTCAAGGAGCGTGCGCATGATCACAGGAGTGAGCGAAAAGAAGAAATTCTCAAGTAATAATTCATCATAAGGCACTGAAGAGGCCAACAAATCTTTCAGAGCACTTAGCAATTCATTTTGTTTTGTGATCATACCGCCATTAAAATCGCGGAATTCCCCGACGATCAATGACAATTCCCCCACAACCGTCTGACGGGCTTTATATAAATCAATGGTATGATCACGACGTAAAAAACTTTCTTTAGGAAGTTTTACACGAAAAACAGTGACTTCCTTCTGATACTTCTTTCGAAGTATTCCAACATTTTTAGTGTGGTCATGAATATACTTTAAGATTGAATCCACCCTTTGAAACAGTCTTTGGATACTTTCGCATCCAGGCTTTACCAGGCGAACTAAAATCACGATAAATGACAAATGCTGATGGGTCTGCTCGTCAAAAGAAATAATCACTTGAGGAATATCGCGCATATACTTGATTTGATTGCTTAGGCTCACAATATTGCGCATGATCTCCTCTTCATTGCGCGGCATGAAAACCGGATGCACAAGATGCGCAATACGGACTTTCAGAGCGTTAGGAAGGCGCTCTCTAAGCAATCTTAGCTCTTCAAAAGCAATCTCAGCGCCATTACTCTTTTCAACTTCAAGATAAAGCATGCAAATATTTTCAGTGCCATGGCGATTAAGGAAAAAGGAGCCTTCAACAGCATGCACATTTGGTATGAGATTTTGAATCGTTTGCAGGATATGTTTTTTCTCGAAAATTTCACGATCACTAAGAAAATTCACACCCACTAAAATTGCTAAAACATGCTTTGGTCCCCCGGGAATAAAAAGCTTCGACTTAAATAACTTCATGCTGAGGTGGCGTTGTAGAGGAGCATCTCGAGTTTCTTTACGAATAGATTTCCGGAACAAATAGAGGATGCTAATGATTCGGCTTAGGTGCCGGCTACTGCGGGCCATCTTAAAATCATCGCGACAAGTGATCAGCACATGTTGCATTTCCGTTAAGACATCAATATCAAATGCTTCCGGCAAGCGTTTGGTCAGGCAAGCAATATATTCATGCACAAGGGCCATTTTCTCATCTGCTGCCAGCCCTCTAACTTCAAGAATACGACGGGCATTAAAACTTGATTCTAATCCCAAACGAACTTCAGCTTCTATAGCAGCCAAATTATGGACAATTTCAGCCAATTCCTCTTCATCTTCAACAGAGATCATCACTTCACATAAAGTATAAAGATCGCTGCTGACATCAGGCATGCGGAAATCGGTGGCATAGACTAAAAGGACGTTCATACGCCTGCCCGGCACTAACCATTGGCTAACCATATCAAAGAAAAATCTAAAGGAATTATAGCGGTACTTAGAAAGAGAATAAAAGGACATCGCCCCGGGAATCTTGCCATGGACTTTAGAGGTCACTAGTGGAAAAAGTGCCTCAAAACGATCCCGTTGAGTGCCGGTAGTTGTCGATGAAAATAAGTCTTTAGGCAAAATCCTTTTTAGAGCATCACGTATCGATTCACAGTAACGCTTGCTATAATCATCGCCACCGTGAAAGCTTGCAACTATTGGGGGGATATGGATCTCGTCATGCATAAATATCTAATGTATAGCTTCAAATAAAGGTTGGCTTGGTTTTATTAGGAATTGGTCAAAAATGACTGTCCCTTTAGCAATATTATCTTTGGTACTCATAAATGAACGGACATGTAAAGGCAATCGATTATTTTTGGCGAGCAAAATGCTTCGAGGATGAAGAACTTTAGCTCCATTTTCTGCAATTTTTAAAGCTTCATCATAAGTTAATTGACCAAAAAGTTCGGCTTTTGGATCACATTTTGGATCATTGGAATACACGCCAGGAACATCTTTATAAAACTCTACTTTTTCAGCGCCAAGAGCTATTCCGAGGGCTACTGCAGAGATATCACCACCACCGCGCCCAAGTGTAGTTATCATTCCTTCACGGCTGACGCCCTGGAAGCCGGCAACAATAATAATATTTCCTAACTGTAAGTAAGGGAGAAGCCGATGCGGCCGCACCTCAATAATGCGTGCGTCAGCATGTCTTGAACAAGTAATGATACCGCTTTGGCTCCCAGTAAAACTAAAAGCTTCATGCTGCTTAAGTGCCAGTGCCATAGCTAAAAGGGAAATACTAACCCTTTCGCCCACGGTGAGCAGCATATCGTACTCTCGCCGTGGCGGATCAGGATGAACTTTTTTTGCCAATTCTATCAATTGGTTAGTCGTATCACCCATTGCGCTCACAACGACCGCAATTTGTGGAAATTCTTCTAAACGCTGAAGGATAATTTCTGCAATGGCAGAAAAACATTTGCAATCAACCAAAGAGGCGCCGCCAAATTTCATAACAAGAGTTTTCATTGCAATTGCCATTTTAAATTATCTTATTACTTAAAAATCGACCACTGACTGTCTCGACCTTAGGACTATAGTGTTTTGTCAAATTTTAATTGTAAAGGCGAAGTTATTACGTCCTATCTGAATTGATTTATTTATCAGGCACGGACGGGCGCGGGAACGAATTTTATAAATTAATATTTCCTATACGTAACTTTTGAAGAATGAGTTTCAAAAACAGTAATAGCGTATAGAGATGGTAAAAAAGGCTCAAGGTATTCAAAAATCCATTTTGCAATAAATTCTACCGTAGGTGCTTCACTCTCTAATGTATCATTAAGCCACTGGTGATCAAGGTATTGATCGATCATCGGCATCACAATATTAGATAAGTCATTGAAATCAATGACCATATTTGCCTTTGGACCGGAAGGGATCAAAGTGTTAGAGCGCAATACGACAGCTAACGTATAGGAATGGCCATGGGGATTCCGGCATTTTCCGTCATGATGCACGATAACATGTCCCGCTTCAAAGCGGAAGGATTTTTCAAGTTCAAATAACATAATATTCAGACCAAAAGAGTAAACAAGAAGTAAAATTTCACTGCAATACGGTGATGTTAACATAGCAATATCTGAAAATCAATATGATTTTTCCCTGAGCTGTTGCTTCTTTATTTAGCATCTGATACGATATGCAGCGTATAGAATGAAAATTTAGGAGAAACCTTTAAAATGTCTAACAAGCAACAACACAGCTGGGCTGAGAGCAACATTGTCGATGATATCTCATTCCAGGAACAAGATGCTCAAGATTTTAAAACACTTTTGGGAATTAAGGAAGGGGCATCGCCTCAACAACCAACCTTACATACTCCTGGAACTATCTTGACAGGTAGAATTGTCGAAATCACTAAGGACCATGTGGTCATCGATGTGGGTTTAAAATCGGAAGGCCTTGTTCCAATCGAGGAATTTTCCGATCCATCTCAAATCGTGCTTAATGGCGAAGTTGAAGTCCTTATTGATCAAGCTGAAGATGATAATGGCCAGATTGTCCTTTCTCGTGAAAAAGCAGAAAGATTACGTCAATGGGAGCATATCCTTGAGCATTGTGAAGAAGGTTCGATCGTAAAAGGTCGCGTTCTTCGCAAAGTCAAAGGCGGCCTAATGGTCGATATCGGAATGGAAGCATTCCTTCCAGGTTCACAGATCGACAACAAGCGTATTAAGAACCTTGATGACTATATTGACAAAACATTTGAATTCAAAATCCTCAAGATCAATATCGAACGTAAAAATGTTGTTGTCTCACGTCGCGAGCTTCTTGAAGCAGAACGTATCTCTAAGAAAACGGAATTGTTGGAAAACATTAAGATTGGCGACCAGCGTCAAGGTGTTGTTAAAAACATTACCGATTTTGGTGTCTTCCTAGACCTCGATGGTATTGACGGCCTGCTGCATATCACCGACATGACATGGAAACGTATCAAGCATCCAGCTGAAATGGTCCACTTAGGCCAGAAATTGGATGTGATTATCCTTAATGTTGATCGTGATAAAGGTCGCGTAGCACTTGGATTGAAACAGAAAGAGAGAAATCCATGGGATCAGATCGAACAAAAATATCCTCCAGGCACACGCGTAAAAGGTAAGATTGTCAACCTGCTTCCATACGGCGCATTCATCGAGATCGAACCGGGCATCGAAGGCCTCATTCACGTCTCTGAAATGTCATGGACTAAAAATATCACTGATCCTAACGAAGTTGTCAAAAAAGGCGATGAAGTTGAAGCAATCGTACTTTCAATCCAGAAAGATGAAGGTAAAATTTCACTAGGCTTAAAGCAAGCGGAACATAATCCGTGGAACGAAGTCGAAATGAAGTACCCGATTGGTCAAAACGTCAAAGCGGAAATCCGCAGCCTGACTAACTATGGCGCTTTCGTTGAGTTAGAACCCGGTATTGAAGGGCTGATCCACATTTCTGATTTGAGCTGGATCAAAAAGGTTTCACATCCTTCAGAAATCCTACGCAAAGGTGACAGCATCGATGCGGTCATTCTTTCAGTTGATAGAGAAAGCAAAAAGATCACTTTAGGGGTCAAGCAGCTGGGCAATAATCCTTGGGAGAACATCGAGAAATTGATGCCTGTAGGCTCATTAGTCACAGGCAAGGTCACTAAGATCACTGCATTCGGAGCCTTTGTCGAACTTGACAGCGGCATCGAAGGATTGATCCATGTGACTGAATTGTCAGATCAAGCTTTTGGAAAGGTCGAAGACCTGGTTTCAAAAGGCAGCGAAGTCACAGCAAAAGTGATCAAGCTCGATCCTGAACATAAGAAAATTGCTCTTTCAATTAAAGAATATCTGATTGAACGCAACCAAGAAAATCGTGATGATATTGTGGTGACAAAACGCAAAAAGAAAGCAGGCGGAAAAGCCTCTGACGATAGCGGCAAGTCCCACGACGAAAACGAGAAAGAAGAGGGTTAATACCCGTCCTTCAACCTTCAAAGAGTTGGATAAGGCAATAATGGGCCTTATTCAACTCGATGAATGAAGTGTTTAGCCAACATCTTATATTTTAATCCCATAGAGGCTGAAAAGAATGAACAAAGATCTGATTGCAATCTTCGAATACCTGGAAAGAGAAAAGGGCATTAAACGTGAAATAATCATCTCTGCTATCGAAGAGTCTTTGAAGGCTGCCGCACGCAAAAGTATCGATGGAGCTTCAAATGTGACGGTGCAAATTCAGTCAAAAACGGGTAAAATTCAAGTCTACTGCGAAAAAGAAATTGTGGATGAAGTTGAAGTCCCCGCACAGGAAATTTCACTTGAACAAGCACGTCTGCTCGACCCTGAATGTGAACTTGGACAATTTATTGACATCGAAGCGACGCCAAGGGATTTTGGCCGCATTGCCGCTCAAAAAGCCCGACAAGTAATCACGCAAAAACTACGCGGCGCTGAACGTGATGTGATCTATGAAGAATACCGACACCGCACCAATGAGCTGATCTCCGGAACTGTGAAGCGCTTTGTCAGAGGCTCAAACCTCATTGTAGACTTAGGAAAAGTCGAAGCGATCATGCCCACAAAGTTTTATCCAAAAACTGAAAAGTATCAGATCGGTGAAAGAGTTGTCGCCCTATTGCTAGATGTTAAAGATACTGAAAATGGCGGAGCAGAAGTCATCCTGTCGAGAAGTCATCCGGAATTTGTGCGTCAGCTTCTGATGCAAGAAGTTCCCGAAATTAATGACGGCACTGTAGTTATCGATAAAATTGTCCGCGATCCCGGTTACCGAACAAAACTCACCGTACGTTCCACAGACAATAAAGTTGATCCCGTGGGTGCTTGCGTAGGAATGCGCGGCTCGCGAGTAAAAAATGTCGTTCGTGAATTGCATAATGAGAAAGTCGATGTCATTCCTTTCTCTGCAGACCCGATCGAACTGCTACAAAATGCCCTATCGCCTATTGAGATTCGCAAAATCAGCTGTAACGAAGAAGATAAGAGCATTACGATCGTTGTAGACAACGAAGATTTTGCTGCTGTCATCGGCAAGCGAGGCATGAATGCTCGCCTCAACAGCGAATTGATCGGGTATGAACTAGATGTCCAGCGAATGAACGACTATATGCGCGCAAGGGCGCTACAGCGTGCTGAGCTAGCCGAATCCGATGATCCGGCCCTGGACGAACAATTAACTTCACTTGACGGGGTCAATAAAATGATCGTCGAACATTTAATTGCAGAAGGCTATAATACGAAACGCGCTCTGCTACTGGCGGAACCTGAACAGTTGGCGACTATTCCGGGAGTTAGCCTCGAGACTGCGGACAAAATCTTGGAACAAATCAGAAAACAGAGGACTTAAGCGTTGGCTAAAAATCTGAAATTAAACATCAAAAATGCCCAAATTGCACAGGCTATAGATCTTGAGGGGCTAAAAAGTAAACTCGCCAAAAAGAAAGAGGTTCCCTCTGAGATTGTCGCTGAGAAAACTACCCAAGATTTAGAACCTTTAGGCCTTCCAGCTAAAGACGCCCTTTCTGACTCGTCAAAAGAAGATGCTCCTCGCGTTCGCGCAAGAACAAAATCTGCTTTTGCTGAACCGACCTCCGCAGAATTGCGAGCTAAAGAAGCTAGTCAAGAATCCTCACCCGTTGTGACGCCTAGATCGTCATTTCATGAGAACCTTGCTGAAAGCAAAGATGAAGAGGTGCCAAAGCGCAAAACTAGTGAAGAACTACGTAAAGAAATTTTTGGTGATGAGCCGGTTTCTGCACAGTCTGCTTCATCTCCTTTTGAGCAAGAAAAAGAAATTTCTTCTTTTGAGAAGGACACACCCGTAGTAGTAGAAAGGATGGAACCTGTGGCAGCGACGATACCGCCTCCGCCACCTCCACTTCCTTATCTGCCTTCGATTCAAAAGATGGCTATCGAAGCAAAGCCTGTGGAAAAAGCAGCCCCAGCTCCAGTAGGAGAGAAAGTTTTTACAACGTTACCTCCGAGAGAAAAATTGGGACCGACAGGCCGTCATGTGAAAGACCTATTGCCAAAGCAGCGTGAACTTCCGCCAAGACCGGCAGCTCCAAGGCAAGAAGAACAGCGCAGACCGATAGCTGGAGAACAAGTTCCTCCCGGAGCTCCGAAGCCTAAGACTCCTGAGCAAAAGGCTAACGAAGCAGAATTGGCTAAAAAAGCGTTGATCAACAAGCCGGCTAAAGCCAAAGAGTTTCGTGATATCAAGCCTGCAGCTCCACGGAAAGTTGAGCCAACACGCAGTTTTGATGCACGTGATCGCCAAGGCCTTCGCGCTTCTGAAGAGACTCCAACATGGCGCAAAAGACGGCAAAAACAGGCGCATCGTCTGCAAGAAGACACGACAATACGCCCAACTACCCTGAAAGTGCGCATGCCGATTGTCATTAAAGATCTTGCGGCAGAAATGAAGCTAAAGGCTTCTCAATTGATTCAAAAGCTTTTCATGCAAGGCGTGATTGTCACTCTTAACGACTTTCTTGATGATGAAACAACTATTCAACTGTTGGGTCAGGAGTTCGGTTGTGAAATCACTATAGATACAGCTGAGAAACAACGTCTGCAAGTGACTGATAAAACAATCAGAGAAGAAATTGCCGAGTCTGATTCAGAAAAATTGATCATCCGACCACCAATAGTTGCCTTTATGGGCCACGTTGACCATGGTAAAACTAGTTTGATCGATGCCATTCGTAAGAGCGATCGCGCTGCCGGTGAAGCAGGCGCAATTACGCAGCATATTGGAGCATTTAAGTGCCATACCGCTATCGGCGATATTGCCATCTTAGATACTCCAGGTCACGAAGCGTTTTCTGCTATGAGAGCTCGTGGTGCCGATGTCACAGATATTGTTGTGCTTGTTGTTGCTGGTGACGAAGGTATTCGCCAACAAACAATCGAAGCTATCCAGCATGCAAAAGCTGCAAAAGTCTCTATTGTTGTTGCCATCAATAAATCTGATAAGCCGAATTTTAATGTCGAACAGATCTATCGCCAACTTTCAGAGCATGAACTGCTTCCAGAAGCGTGGGGTGGAGAAACGATTACAGTCAATTGCTCAGCAGTTACCGGAGATGGTATCCAACAGCTACTAGAAATGTTAGCCCTGCAGGCTGAAGTTCTGGAGTTAAAATCTGATCCGACTAAAAGAGCAAGGGGTTCTGTACTTGAATCAGAAATGCATAAAGGAATGGGTGCTGTCGCAACTGTACTTGTTCAAAATGGAACGTTACGCCTTGGTGATGCGCTGGTATTTGGCCAGACATGGGGTCGCATTAAAACTATGCACGATGAAAATGGCAAGAATCTCTTGACTGCAGGTCCTTCAACTCCGGTAGAAATCACTGGGCTATCAGGACTGCCTGAAGCCGGCGAAGAATTTATTATCGTGAAAAATGAGCGTGAAGCCCGTGAGATTGCAGAAGGAAGAAGTCAGGATATTCGTCAGAACCATTTCCAGCTGAAAAAGAAAATGTCGATGGAAAACCTTTTCCTGCAAGCTGCCGAAGGTCCTTCAATAAAGACATTGAATATCGTTTTACGTGCCGACGTTCAAGGTTCGTTAGAAGCTTTGAAGACTGCATTAATGAAGATTCACTCTAAGAAAGCTGAAATCAATATTATCTCCACAGGTGTTGGCGAAGTATTGGAATCCGACGTCCAATTGGCTGCGGCCTCGAAAGCTGTGATCATCGGTTTCCATACTCAGATCGAAAGCCATGCTGATGAGCTTGTAAAACAACTTAGCGTACAAGTTAAGTTGCACAATATCATCTACCATGCTATTGACGATGTGAAAGCGATCTTGGCAGATCTACTTGATAAAGTAGCGATTGAGTCCGACAAAGGTTAGACTGAAGTTAAAGCGATCTTTAAT
>JACCVN010000150.1 GCA_013698165.1 Parachlamydiaceae bacterium
AAATCTCTAGCTGAACAAACATCAGTCTGGACCCCACTAAATGCAGCTAAAGCAACTGTTGCACTAGGTGCTACTGGTGTTGGCGCAGCTATTGCAGGCGGTCTAATGGCTCCGGTTCTTCTCCCAGCTTTCTTGACAGCTCAAGTTGCTGCTGGAATTGGCGCTGTTGGAAGTGCTCTTTATGGTGTTAAATTGGCTTACGATCATAATGTAAACCAACTTCCTGCTTCACCTCAAGTTACTGTAGTTGCTGGAACACCACAGTAATTTTTGTTGATTCTGAGTTTGTTAATTCTCCGGAGCAAGGCCTTTTAGGTCTTGCTCCTTTTTTTATTCAAAGCCAATATTAGCTTCTTCATGGATGAATATCCGTTGGATGCGAGGCCCCAGGCAGGTGATCAGCTCGTGCACAATAGAGTCTCCTTGATCTGCCAACTTTTCGGGGGATAAATAAAACCCAAATTCATCGTAGCCAAAGATGAGAGCCCGATCTCCTATAGAAGCTTCCGGGATCTCCGTCACATCCACCATCATAAAGTCCATGCAAATGTGGCCGACCATTGGCGCTTTTTTCCCTCTGATAATAACATCGCCTTTGCCGCTGTAGTTGCGATGTAGGCCGTCAAAATATCCGATAGGAAGCACCGCAATGCGTGATACATCTTTTTTTACAGTATAGGAGCGGCCATAGCTGATCGATTCGCCGGCTTTGCAGATATTAATGCAGACGATCCTTGAGACAAGTGATAATGCTCTTGTTAGCTCGAGGCTTTGTCGAACCGTTTCTGAAGTGTAGAAGCCATAGGCCGCCAGACCGATACGGATCATATTATATTGTGGTAGCTGAAATCTTACGGCAGCGCTAGAATTTGCTGCGTGCTTCCATTGAAGATGAATGCCTTGAGATTGCAATTGAGTTATGACACTGTCAAAAGTTTCTATTTGTAATTTTGTAAATAAATCTTCTGAAGGGTCATCAGCAGCGGAAAAATGGGTCATGATCCCTTCTAATTTTAACTGAGGACAGCCGCAAATGAAAGTTGCAAGAGCGAGTGCCTCTTCAGGCCTGCACCCAAAACGTCCCATTCCTGTATCAACGTGAAGGTGTACCTTGATGTATTTTTTATTCTCTGTAGCAGCTTTTAAAAGGGCCTCTATCATTGTGGTATTGCTCACGCCCACAGTTAAGTCCCATTTTGCGACTTTGGCAGCTTCATAAGGGGCAGCATTGATAACAAAAATTTCTTGCGCAACCCCTGCGCGCTTGAGATTTACCCCTTCGTCAGTATAAGAAACCCCTAAATGTTTAATGCCGCAATTTGCAAGAAATTTTGCGATTTTTACTTCATCAGTACCATAGGCGAATGCTTTCACCATCACCATAATTTCGACATTATTTGCGACCTTGCTTTTAAGGGCAGCAAGATTAGATTTAATCGCGGTTAAATTTATAATACATTGATTGCTTGAAAGGCTGTCATTAAAATGATCGATCAAAAGATCTAAGGGAATTTTTTTATCGCCTTTGACAAGCACAACATCGCCCGGATTGAGACGTTGCTGTAGTTCTGTTAAGGCGGTATTATAGTTGTCAGTTTGAACGATTTCTAATGGCTGATTATTCTTTCGAAGTTCATCGATTAATGGCTTAAATGGATGATTCCCAACCAAAATTAATAGCTGTATGTTTAGCTTAGATAACGCTTCTCCAACACGATGATAAACATAGTGCGTTTCTTTTAATTGACTTCGCATCCCACCAAAGACGAATACTTTTCTATGTGTGGTAGATGCTTGATCATAGAATTTTAAGGCTTGGTCGATAGATTGAGGATCAGAACAGTAGGCGTCGTTGATGAATGTAACCCCTGTAGGTGATTCCCAGATCTCTGTGCGCATAGGCTCAGGGGAAAAGTCATGTAGGTTTTTATGGATAGCTTCAGATGGCGTCTTTAAAAGCCAGGCAGCCTTTACGGAAATATTAATGAGGTCCAAAAAATAGGCATAGGCGCTCGTGATAGATCCATTGAAATGATTGCCATCGGGAAATATGATCTGATAAGGGATTTCCCGTTCTAATTCAGTCCTCAAAACAGCTGCATGAGGAAGATTTGGAATGTTTTGGTTCCAGTGGTAGATGGGAGCAGATATTTTAGAATAATGCTGCGATAGCAGGGGTGCATTTGGCAAAAGCACCCAAGCGGTTTCTTTTGGTATCTCTAAAAGTTTGATCATCTCACTTGCACAAACTTCTAAGCTGCCAAGAGTTGTAAGGTGCTTTTTGCCAAGATGTGTAAGGATGACAGCGTCGGGTTTGATCATTTCAGCGAGTGTATTCATTTCATTGGGCAGTGAGATCGCCGCTTCAATTAGAGCAATCTCATGATGCTTTTCAAGGGTAAATAGGCTTAAGGCCACCCCGATTTGGCTATTAAAACTTTCCGGTGAAGACGCGACTTTCAGAGTATCCTGCAGGAACAATTGCAGCAGGTCTTTGACCATGGTTTTGCCATGGGTTCCTGTAATCGCGATAAGTTTGCAGTTTAATTGCTGGCGGTAGATAGATGCCAGAGATTGAAGCGCCCTTAGAGGGCTATTGACGGTCAAGAGTGTAATTCCTCTAAGGTCCTTAGGAGGTAGCCAGCCTTTTTTTACAAGTGCAAATTTCGCACCATTTTGGGCGGCGTGGGAGACGTAATCATGTCCATCAAGAGTGCCTTCTAGAGCAACAAACAGAGAGTGTTTAGAGCTTATTCGTCTGGAATCGATACAAACCTGATCGATGATGGCATGACCGTTCTTTGTACCACCGGAAGCAAAAAATAATGGCCAAAGCTGTAGGTCGAAAGCATCCATATACCCTCAAGAGTTGACAAAAATAAAAAACGCGCTCAGCAAGTGCCCGAATATTAAATCATATTAAATCATTAAGCTAAGGAAAAATGTTAGAACAGTAAAAAAAGATAAATTTTAAATAAAGGCATGAAAAATGAGGGTCGAAAATACTACCTTAACAGTGTACTAGAGTACATTTAGCAAATAAACTACCGCAGAGAACACAGAGAGAGGGAGGAATCCTTTGTCGATAAGGTCGTAGTCCTTAATGGCGTTCATCTTCTGTTGTTAATGTGCCTTCCTCTCTGTGCCCTCTGTGGTAGTATATAGACCTAATCTATCATTGCGTTTTGCAAATAGAAACAATGGATAAAGAAAAAGTGTCGGAAAGGTTCTATATCCTCTTTCTTTGCTTTAGGCTAGGGTGAATATAAACTACCACAGAGGGCGCAGAGAACACAGAGAGAGGGAGTAATCCTTTGTCGATAAGGTCGTAGTCCTTAATGGCGTTCGTCTTCTGTTGTTAATGTGCCTTCCTCTCTGTGTTCTCTGTGCCCTCTGTGGTAGTATATAGACCTAATCTATCATTGCGTTTTGCAAATAGAAACAATGGGTAAAGAAAGAGTGTCGGAAAGGTTCTATATCCTCTTTCTTTGCTTTAGGCTAAGGTGAATATAAACTACCACAGAGGGCGCAGAGAACACAGACTCGACTTTAGGACTTTTTGCTTGTTTAGGGGCAAGGCCCCGACAGAACCATAAGTTAAAAACCTCTTCTGCCGCCCCTACAGGGCTAACATGCTAATTCTTAAATACCTAGGC
>JACCVN010000152.1 GCA_013698165.1 Parachlamydiaceae bacterium
GGTAAATATATTGGGATCGCCCGATGCGAGAAAGATGCTCGTCGGTAAATATAGGGAATTGACCCTATTGCGATAACGGGGAGGGGCTGGAGATCCAGTCCCTTACCCACTTATGCTGCCGCCGCATACGCGGCTAGGAAGTTCATATTGTTGAGTTTTTGGACACATTCCTTCATATGGATTTATTGTGTGTATGTCGATGCAATAATAAACTTAGATGTTTGTGATTTTATGTCGATATTTACTGCTTAAAAACAACACCCTAGCCTGTGGCTAGCGCTGCCGCTGCATTCGCGGCTATCGGTAACGACCTCCTTGGGATAATGAAAGACTACTCACCCAGCAATTGGCCGGCTAAATCTTTAGCTAATTTCCCATCAACGGAGCTGTTGAGCTTCATAATGCTCTTCATGACTAAACCAAAATCCTTTTTTGTCTTGGCACCCGACTCAGCAATGGCCTGCTCTACAATTTTTTTGGTTTCTTCAACTGAAATTGCTTTGGGTAAAAATTCCTGAACAATAACAATTTCACTTTTTAATTTCTCAGCCATTTCAGAACGATTAGCAGCTTGAGCCTGTTCCAAAGCCTCTTGAAGGCTTCCAAAATAAGTTTTAAAAAGCTTTAGAACATCCTCGTCGGGAAGATTTCCCCTGGCATCAGCTGTCAATATTTTTGACTTGAGCATACGCAGGGTATCGAGTCGCAGCTGATCTTTGCTTCGCATCGCTTCCTTGATACCGTCATTAATTTTTTCGATTAGCGTCATATACACTCCTTTTCACTTCGAATTTCATTTACGAGTTCCAATCATTATGCATATGTGAAAAGAATCATCTTTTCACTGCAAATTGTAAGCTCTTAATTTAAGGGGAATGTTCAAACTTTTCTAGTTAAAACCACATCAAATCAAGTTAATCCTCTTTTTACTCATGTTTTTTGCATATTGCAGGATAAAACTGGCACAAAATGGCATTAACCAGCACAATAAAAGAGCTTAACTCCTTAATAGTGTTACGCCTGCGCATTGAGGCAAGCACCTATGTAGAAAACAATGATCGAAACAGAAAAAAGTAAAGTTTTATGAAAAAGCAATCTTTCCTATATAGCGTACACCCAGGCGTCAAAACGATGCAGGATTGGGTAACAGGCCTACCTAAAAAAACAGGTAAATCCTTGGATGAATGGATTGAAGTTCTCAGAAAATCAGGTCCAAAAGATGAAAAGGAACGTAGGGTCTGGTTAAAAGAAGCCCATAATTTTGGAACAAATACCGCTTGTTGGATCGTAGATTACGCTGAAGGAAAACCTCCCTGGGAAGGCGACCCTCAGTCGTATCTTGCCGCAGCAGAGCGATATGTTGAAAACATGTTCTCTGGGTCGAGAAGTGGCTTACGTCCACTCTACAATAAACTTCTTGAAACTGCACTTAATATAGCTTCTGATATTAAAGCATGCCCTTGTAAAACAATTGTTCCACTTTATCAAAAACATGTCATTGCACAAATAAAACCAGCTACAAAAACACGCATTGACCTTGGATTTGCCCTGAAGGGCACACCTTACACAGTCCGTTTAGTTGCACCCAAAGGACTTAATGAAAAAGACCGCATCTCCCATTGCATTGCCATAACTCAACTTTCAGATATCGATGATGAAGTGATTCACTGGTTAAAAACTGCTTACCAGCTTGATAGTAAAAATTACAGGTAACTGCGGCACTCCTCAAAAATGTAGCCTGCAGCGCCTCTCAGCAGGAGTCAAGATCTTTAGAAATGTTCTGTGCCACAGAAACACGTAATGCCAAGAATTTATTTTGATAAAGCTTGACTCCTGCTGCGAGACGCAGCAGCCTACAATTCTGGGATATACCATGCCTCACCGATGTTTAAGGTGCGGAATTTATCTGGTTGAATCTGATGCTTCTCACAGCTTTCTCTAAGATAAATGCATGGCTCATTAAAACCATCATCACCAAGCTGAAAGGTTTTAAAATGAATAGCCGCTGTAAATGGCCCTCCCAAATCTTTATGGGCAAAAACAGCCTCTTGTGGGTCCATATGTGCATATTTCATGAACCAACGGGGTTTATACGCCCCAATTGGAAGCATCGCGAAACGAAATGGTCCAAACTTATCATATGTTTGACGAAAAATGTCCCCATTTCCATAACCTGAATCCCCGCAAAAAAATAGGTTTCCACCCGGTGTGGTAATAACGAACGCACCCCATAAGGCTTTATTTTTATCAAATATATGCCTTCCTGACCAATGCTGAGAAGGTACAAGATTTACATACACACCTTCATTAAATTGAGATTTTTGATGCCAATCCAGTGTTTCCACAGGAATGGATGGATTCTCATTTTGAATGACTGAGTCGTTTCCTAAAGGCGTTAAAATTCTAGGATCATCTCTTAAACATATTGAATTGATAGTTTCAATATCGAGGTGATCATAATGATTATGACTGATAAGGACTAAATCTATTGGAGGTAAGTTCTCAAAGAGAATTCCCGGTTTACTGTAACGTGTCGGTCCAAAATTTTTAAATGGACTTGCACGGTCTGACCAGATAGGATCTGTAAGGATATTAAGCCCTTGAGTCTGAATTAATATTGTAGAGTGCCCCACAAAGCTAATTCTTAAAGAGCTTCCATTTACACGATCAGGAGGAATATCAAATTGTTGATCATAATCAATTTTAGGCCAAGGTTTAGCTTTAGATGTCATTTTCCAGTAAATGAATTTATTAAAAGAATTAGGTCTGGGTTCCCAAGGGTTAAAAAATTTTTTGCCATCAAAATGGTCGCTTTTGGGGCCTTGATAATAGGCTTTATGCATTAAAAGGAATCTCATATATACCATTAGTAATAATTGGATATTTATTTATATACTCGACATAGCTGACATTTGGGACAAAAATGCGTTCCCCTTTGCCCTACAACAATTTTTTCAATTATCGTATGACAACGCGCACATGGCAACCCATCGCAACGAAAGACATTTAAGCTCTCCTGATTACTCCCTCTGCGGCCACTGACGCTGTAGTAATTTGCACGGGAAGTTCCCAGGCTGGTGCCTATATTATCTACCCCTTTCTTGAGTACAAAAATAATTGCCTTATGCAAAGATTGGACTTCTTTTGCTGTTAATGATTCTACAGATCTTAAAGGATGGATTTTGGCCATCCACAATGCTTCATCTACATAGATATTTCCAATTCCTGCAACAAACTGTTGATCCAACAAAAATGGTTTTATTTGCTTTTTTTTACCTTTAAGCACGCCTTTAAATGCGTTTAAGGTGAAATTTATGGAAAGAGGTTCTATGCCAATTTTTTCCAATATCTTTTGTGGGTCTTCAGTAAGATACCATTTACCAAATTTGCGTTGGTCTTCATAACGTAAAATGCGCCCATCGCTCAAATACAAACGAATGCGTTCATGCGAACTTGGCAACGCACCTTCTGTATCAATTAAAAATTTACCGGTCATACGCAAATGTACAAGCACTGTATGATTGGTTAAGGAAAGCACAATGAACTTTCCTCTTCGAGAAATGTCATGAATAGTTTGATTGGCGATTTGTTGGCAGAAGTCTGAAGAGCTGAGATTTGCAATACTCCTTTCCCATAAGATGATCGCTCTTTCAATTTTTAATCCAAGCAACCCTGCTTGGCGCATTTCACGCACGATAGTTTCTACTTCGGGCAATTCAGGCACGGTTCCTCAATTATTTTTGATTATAATCAACAATTCAAAGCCTTTAAACTAAAGTATAAATATTCGTCATTTATTTGTGTATCTTATCCTCTTTTAGAGCAGTTACGCAAAGAAAACATTAATTAAAAAGGCACTAAATAAAATAATTTCTTGTAAAATCATTGCGTATACAATACATTACAGAAAGCGGCCCAGTATGACCAACATAAAATTTACCAAGGATAATATTATGGAACGCAAAGCAATAGCAATTTGGCAAGGTGACTTAAAAGACGGTAAAGGAAACATTTCTACTGAAAGCAGTACTCTCA
>JACCVN010000195.1 GCA_013698165.1 Parachlamydiaceae bacterium
CATTCGCGGCTCACGGAAATTCGATTTCAACCACACGCTCACGCGTGTGGCTATATGCTGCCGCCGCATTCGCGGCTATAGGACTTTTGCAATTACCCTGAAAGGCTTCTTTTCTTTTAAATGCTTAGAAAAAGTCTAAGTGACAAATAACCATTGTTGTATTATATATACTCGACATAGCTGAATCTGAGAATTTGGGCAACGCGAAAGCTCTCGGGGTTGAGCTCATTTAAAAGGCCCTGTATTGTACAATACAGGGCCTTTTAAATAAGCTCAACCCCAGGCTTTGGCGCAGCCGAAATTTCTCAGTTTCAGCTATGTCGAGTATATAAGGTGGTTTTGCTTTAAATTTATGTCATTGGAACAAATATATGCTTACTCAAGAAATTCGCCGTCAGTTTTTAAAATATTTTAAAGAACAGGGGCATGCCGTTATTGCTTCATCGCCTGTGATTCCACATGACGATCCCACATTGCTGTTTATCAATGCAGGTATGAATCAATTTAAAGATCTCTTTTTAGGGAAAGGCGTGCGTGATTACACGCGTGCCACCAGTAGTCAAAAGTGTATTCGTGTTGGTGGAAAGCATAATGACTTGGAAAATGTCGGACATACCAGCCGTCACTTGACATTTTTTGAGATGCTTGGGAATTTTTCCTTTGGCGATTATTTTAAAGCAGAAGCCATCCAATTTGCCTGGGAAGTCTCTACGAAAGTCTACGGATTAGATCCCAAACGCATTTGGCCAACAGTTTATCTTGATGATGATGAAGCGTTTGAACTTTGGACAAACTACGTTCCCCCTGATCGTATCACTCGCTTTGGTGAAAAGGAAAACTTCTGGGCAATGGGCGATACCGGTCCTTGCGGTCCTTGTTCTGAACTGCTCTATGATCGCGGACCAAAATATGGTGATGCCACCAAGCCTTCGGAAGATGCCTCGGGTGAGCGATTTTTGGAATATTGGAATCTAGTCTTCATGCAATACAACCGATCGCCTGCAGGAGAATTCGAACCCTTGCCAAAGCCTTCAATTGATACCGGCGCAGGTTTGGAGCGTGTTGTCAGCTTAAAAATGGAAGTGGATAGTTTGTTTGAAACTGATCTCCTGCGTGGGCTCATCGCAGAAATTGAAAAGGTCTCAGGCAAAGTGTACGACATAAACAATAGCGACGCCGCAGCTTTTAGGGTCATTGCCGATCATTTACGATGTCTATCGTTTGCCATTGCGGATGGTGTTCAGCCGAGTAATGTCGACCGCGGATATGTTCTGCGCAAGGTCCTTCGCCGAGCTGTGCGCTATGGCCGCCAGCTAGGTATGGAAGATCCTTTTCTGGCCAAAATTTTCCCCCGTTTGCTTTCAGAAATGGGCGGCGATTACCGCGAACTGCAAACCGCCCGTTCGCGGATTGAAGAGATCATAACTGTGGAAGAAGAAGCGTTCATTCGTACTCTCAGGCGTGGTGGAAACATTCTCAATCAGATTGTCGAAAAGTCTCAAAAGGGTAGCAAACTGATCAGCGGCGATGATGCCTTTAAATTAAAAGATACTTATGGTCTTCCCATCGATGAAATCCTTTTGTTAGCTAAAGATGCCGATCTTTCAGTCGATGAAAAACGCTACCAAGAACTTGAACAGAATGCAAAAGAGCGCAGCCGCAGTGTTCACAAAACAACCCATCAGCTGGCCTCCGAAAACTTATTTACAAACTTCGCTGAAGAAGGCAAGGAAACCACATTTGTGGGATATTCTGAAGTTTCTGCTTCCGGAAAAGTCATTGCTATTGTCGTCAATGGCGAGCTTACAGATTCCCTACATATTGGTGAAGAGGGAATGATTGTCCTCGATCGTACTCCATTTTATGCAGAAATGGGTGGACAGATCGGCGACAGCGGGACTTTGAATGGGCCAAATTATCATTTTATCGTTAACAATACTTTGTCCCCATTTAAAGGGATTATTGCGCATGTGGGCAAAGTAGAAAATGGTCAAATTGGTCTAGGAGATTCCTTAGAGGCCTCTATAGATTTTGAAAGGCGACAAAAAATTGCAAATAACCATACAGCTACCCATTTACTTCATTGGGCCCTGCATTACGTATTGGGAGAGCATATTAAACAGGCGGGATCAATAGTCGATCCTCTGCGTCTGCGTTTTGACTTTAGCCACCATAAAGGGGTGTCTCAAGAAGAGCTGTATAAGATCGAAGATCTTGTGAATGAAAAAATTCGAGAAAATATTGAAGTTGCTGTCTATGAAATTTCCTACGAAGAAGCTCAAAAACAAGCCGATATCAAACAGTTTTTTGGTGAAAAGTACGGATCTAAAGTTCGGGTCATCGACATCAATAAAGTCTCTAGAGAGCTATGCGGGGGAACACATACAACTCGAAGCGGAAACATCGGTTTGTTCAAAATCTCCAAAGAAAGCAGCATCGCTGCAGGTATACGTCGGATTGAAGCTGTTACTGGCACGGAAGCTGAAAATCTTGCCAGAGAGAGTGAAAAGCAACTTGATCAGTTGGCTGCCACATTGAAAACACAAGCTCCAAAGCTATCAGAACGAATTGGCAAGCTGCTTGAGGAAAATAAAAGCTTGCTGAATGAACTCAAAGAAGCCAAAAAAGGAAAGCTTGGTGCATTAGCCGCTGACTTGGTAAATCAAGCGGAAATTGTAGAGGGTAAAACTCTATTGGCTGCTCAAGTAGACCTGGATGCTGATGGATTGCGCACATGCGCTGATGACCTTAATACTAGGATAAAATCGGGTATTCTAGTTTTGGCAGTAGCTGCTGAAGATAGGTGTCAACTAATTATTCGGGTTAGCGATGATCTTGTCGCCAAAGGGATAAGCGCTCTTGAGCTTATTAAGTCGATCGCGCCTATCGTCGGTGGAAGCGGTGGGGGCAAATCCAATAGCGCTCAGGCAGGGGGTAAGCTCCCGGACAAAATTCCAGAAGCCATCGCCAAAGCTAAAGAACTATTGACTGCAGCCATAAAAGGATGAAGCCTGAAGGCCATGGCAAATTAGAGTAAATACCACAAAGCTCCAGACTCGACTTGAGTATTTATTGCATGTAGCCTATAGCTCTGTAGAGGTATCCCTAGCCTCGAATGAGGCAATTGGTGTAGAGCCCATAGTGTAGCCTCGAATGAGGCAAACTATGGGTAGGGATAAATAAAATACGTAAGTCCCGAAGGGGGCGGCTTATGTGACTAATATAGATTTCCCAGACACGTTTTTGAAGACTACACAAACCGCCCCTGCGGGACTTACGTCTTGTATTATCCCTACCCATAGTTTGCCTCATTTGAGGCTACACTATTGGCTCTACACAAATCGCCTCATTCGAGGCTAGGGATACCGCTCAGAGTTATAAAAACTCCCGCAACTAATTATATACAGCTCTGCTTATGATCAACGTGAGGTTTTTTAATTTACAAAAAGGGGACATTGCAGCTAATCCAAGGTAGTGGATTTCTCTATGTACCCGTAGAAAGGCACGCGAGCGTTAGCGAAGAGTGCCATACCTACGGGTCCTTGTCGAAGAAAGCCTAAGCTTCGTAATCAAAACAGTTCGAGGGTGGTATAACTACAGATTTGTCAGTATTAATAGATGCCTTGCTTACGCCAGCGGATAAACTGCTCCAAGATGACTTCTTGGCTTAAGAAGTAACGGTGTTCCTTTTCGTTGTCGGTAAAGTTTTTAAGGACAGTGTCAAGCTCTTTTGGTTGAGAGATGTTTGCCAGGAGGAT